>JASJAL010000119.1 GCA_030067055.1 Kiloniellales bacterium
GTGGCGTAGAAGCTGCGCTCCGGCGCCAGGGCGGAAAGCGGCGTCACCGGCGTCTCCAGCAGGAAGCTGTAGATGTCGTCCTCGATGATGGTGACGTCATGACGCCGGCAGATCTCGACGACCCTTCGCCGACGGGACTCCGGCAGGACCGTGGTGGTCGGGTTCTGCAGGGTCGGGATGCAGTAGAGTACCCGGGCGCCGCTGGAGCGGATGGCGGCCTCCAACGAGTCCGGCATCAGGCCCTGGTCGTCGAGGGCAACTCCGTGAAGCTGACGCTCGAGAGCCTCGGCGATCGACTTGATGCCGTAGTAGGTCAGGGCCTCGGTGAGGATCACCTCGCCCGGACGGGTCAGGGCCGCGGCCGCCAGGAACATGGCGTGCTGGGCGCCGCAGGTGACTACGAGCTCCTCCGGCGGCACGTCCAGCCCCGCAGCTTTCAGCCAGTCGGCGGCGGCGGCCCGGTGGCTGTCCCGGCCGGGACCCAGCAGATAGCCCAGGTGGCGGTTCAGCTGCGGATCCCGCGCCATGCCTTCCAGCGCCTCGCCGAAGAGCGCATGATCGGTCTCCAGCGCCGGGAAGTTATAGGACAAGTCGATCAAGCCGTCTTCGCCGCCGTGGTCTTGGAAGCTGGGCGGGGCGCTGGGCAGCTGCTCGCGCACGAAGGTCCCGCGGCCGACTTCGCCGGCGATGAGCCCGCGGCGCTCTGCCTCGCCGTAGGCCCGAGTGACGGTGCCAACGGTGACGCCGAGGTGCCAGGCGAGGTCGCGGTGGGTCGGCAGGCGATCGCCGGGAGCGAGGCGACCGGTCGCCACGTCCTGGGTCAGGGCCTCGGCGATCGCCAGATAGCGCGGGCCGCTCTGATCTGCGAGATCGGGTCGCCAAGTTGTCATGGGGACAATGTTCCGATTGACCGAACAATGTTCGAAATTTACAAAAATGTACTCATACAATCAAGAAAGTACTGAGACAATCTAGGAGGGTCAGATGACATCCGTCTCGCTTTTGACCCGCCAAGGCGCGGCGCCGAGG
This sequence comes from Kiloniellales bacterium, assembly GCA_030067055.1. The sequence goes on from JASJAL010000119.1 coordinate 1,030, forward strand.
GGCGCGACGCCGGGCGCCGGACCCACCGCTTCCGGCCTGTTCGCCGGAGTTTTCAACCGCCTGCTGCTCTGGCAGGAGCGCGCCTCTCAGCGACAGGCCCTGTCCAGCCTCGACGACCGCATGCTGACGGACATCGGGGTCACCTGGGCCGAGGCCGACCATGAGGCCGGCAAGCGCTTCTGGCGGCCCTGACGACGGCGGCGCGGCCGTGACCGCCTCCCTAGAGCGACCGGCGCGGGAATCCGAATGCTTGGTGGTCCCGGTTGCGCTGCTCACCGTCACCCTCTGGGCCGGCACCGTGATCGCCACCAAGCTGGCGGTGACTGAGATGCAGCCGCTCGCGGTCGCGCTGTCGCGGGCCTGGATGGCCGGCCTCCTGGCTCTGCCTTTGGCACTGCTGAGCCTGAAGGACCGGCCGCGCGGCGCCCAGGCCTGGCGCGGTCTCGCGGCCGCAGCCTTGGGCGCCAATGTTCTCTGGCCGACCCTCCTGGCCTTCGGCCTGACCATGACCAGCGGCAGCCACGCCGCGCTGATCATGGCCAGCCTGCCGATCCTTGCCGGACTGATCGCAGTGCCAGTCGATGGCCGCTGGCCGGGCGGGCGCTGGTGGCTCGGCTGCGCGATCTCCTTTGTCGGCACGATCTGGCTGATCTTCCGGCGCGGGACCGAGGGCGCCGCAGAGGCGAGCGTTCTCGGCGATCTCCTGGTGCTGGTGGGCTGCGCTGCGGCCGCCTTCGGCTACGTCGCCGGTGCCCGGGCGGCCACCAGCGCCGCCGCCTGGCAGGTCGTGCTTTGGGGCATGATCCTGGCCGCGCTGCTTTTGTTGCCCGGTCTGGCCTTTGTTGATTTCTCAGTTCTGCCGCAGGCCGGGCGCGATGCCTGGTTGGGCATTGCCTATCTGGCCGCCGTGTCCTCGCTGCTGGGCTACGCGCTCTGGTACTGGGCCCTGGCCAGGGGCGGCGTCGCACGCGTCGGCAGCTTTCAGTTCCTGCAGCCCATGATCAGCCTTGTGCTGGCCGCCATCATCTTGAGGGAAGTCCTGGAGCCAGCCCTCCTGTTGATCGCGGCCGTCATCCTGTCCGGCGTCTGGCTGGCTCAGAGCGGCGGCCGGCGTCCTATTGCCAAACTGGAGAAATCAAAATGACCCTGCCGATCTATGTCGTCGACGCCTTCGCCGAAGCTCGCTTCGCCGGCAACCCGGCCGCCGTCTGCCCGCTCGAGACCTGGCTGCCGGATGCAGTGATGCAGGCCATTGCCGCAGAGAACAACCTCTCGGAGACCGCCTTCTTCGTGAACGGCGAAACGGGGTACGACCTGCGCTGGTTCACGCCGGCCAAGGAGGTCGATCTCTGCGGACACGCGACTTTGGGCAGCGCTTTCGTGATCTCCACATATCTCGACCCGGACGCGCACCGCATGGTCTTTCGGACCCGCAGCGGCGAACTGGTGGTCACGCGGGATGGCGAGCGGCTGACCATGGATTTCCCGGCACTGGCGCCGCAGCCCGTCGACCGGGCGGACGCGGTGACCGAGGCGCTGGGTTTGGCACCCCAGGCCGTCCTGGCTGCAAACAGTCTGATGGCCGTGTTGGCGAGCGAGAGCGAAGTGCTCGCCGCCGACCCCAAGCTGGACGTTGTCGCGAGCTGGCCCGAGGACGGCCTGATCATCACCGCGCCTGGCGAGACCTGCGACTTCGTCTCCCGCTACTTCGCCCCCCATGCCGGGATCCCGGAGGACCCGGTCACCGGATCGGCGCACTGCGTCCTCGCGCCCTATTGGGCCGAGCGCCTCGGCAAGACCGAGCTGGCTGCGCGCCAGGTCTCTGCCCGCGGCGGGGGGCTGGACCTCGCCCTGTCCGGCGAACGGGTGATGATCTCGGGCCGGGTCGTCCCCTATCTGGAAGGCGTCATCCATGTCTGACCGGCGCGCGGAGATCCGCCCGGCCTTGATGAGGATCTGGACGAGGTTCGCCGGCTGTTCCGCGCCTACGCCGCTTGGCTGCAGCCCGAGGTCTGCCTTGAGGACTTCGAGACCGAACTGGCGTTCCTGCCCGGCAACTTCGCCCTGCCGGCCGGCAGGATCTGGCTCGCCGGGGGCAAGCGCGGTGCTCTCGGCGTCGTCGCGCTGCGGCCCTTGGCCGAGCCCGCGGCCTGCGAGGTGAAGCGGCTCTGAGTCGCGCTGGAAGGTCGGCGACGGGGCCTCGGCAAGGCCCTTCTGCAGGCTTGCATCGACGGCGCGCGTGCGCGGCGCAGCAAGCTGCGCTACCTGCAGACCTTGAGCGCGTGCATGCCGGAAGCCGAGCAACTCTAACGCCGGGCCGGGTTCGTCGAGGCCGAACCCTATGCCGACGAGCGGCGGCCCGAGGTGCGCTGTCTTGCGCTGCCCCTTTAGGTACCTAGAGCGGCCAGACCAGGAGGATTAGGGGCACGGCAACGCCGACGATCAGAACGTCCAGCGGCAGGCCGAGCCGCCAGTAGTCGCCGAAGCGATAACCGCCGGGACCCATGACCAGAAGGTTCGACTGGTGGCCGATCGGGGTGAGGAAGGTCGAGGAGGCGCCGACCGCAACCGCCATCAGGAAGGGATCGATCGAAACGCCCAGGCCCTGGGCGATGGTCATCCCGATCGGCCCCATGAGGACGGCGGTCGCGGCGTTGTTGATGACGTCGGAGAGCAGCATGGTCAGGATCATCAGCAGGGCCAGCAGGGCCCAGATCGGCAGTGTGTCGGACAGCTGGACGATCGGTTCGGCGATCAGCATTGTGCCACCGGTCGAGTCCAGGGCCACGCCGACCGGGATCATGGCGCCAAGCAGGATGATCACCGACCAGTCGACACCCTCGTAGAGGTCCTGCACGCTGATTTCGCGCAGCAGGACCAGGGCGGCAACGGCCCCGACAAAGGAAATCTGCAGAGGCAACAGCCCCAGGACGGCCAGCAGGATTGCCAGGCCAAAGACGCCGGGTGCAACGATCGAGGCGGCGACGCGCTGGGCCGGCAGCTCGCGCTGGGCCAGCGGCAGGCAGCCCAAGGTCGTCAGTGCGGCGGGGATGCCCTCGCTCTCTCCTTGCAGCAACAGCACGTCGCCGGCCTGAAAGCGAACCCCGCCCAGACGCTCGGTCAGGGCCAGACCCTGCCGGGCGACGCCCAGAAGGTTGAGGCCGAAGGCGGTGTGCAGGCGCAGGTGCCGTGCGGTCAGGCCCTCCATGCGCGACCCTGGGGTGACCACGACCTCGACCAGCCCGACCCGCTCGGAGCGGAAGGCCTCGGTGCCGTGCTCGGAGGCGCCGACCAGCTCCAGCGCCGCCTCCTCGACGACCCGCTTCAGGGTCGCGGCATCGGTCTCCAGCTCGATCATGTCGCCGGCCTGAAGCCGCAGGTAGCCCGAGGGTGCGAGCATCCGGTCACCGCGCCGGATCAAGGCCAGGGCGGCCAGATTGTTCTGAGCCAGATTCTCGAGCTCGATCAGGCGGCGGCCGACGAAGGGCGACTCCTCCGGCAGCCGGACCTGGGTCAAGTAGTCCTCGATGTGGAAGTCGATGCTCGGCTTCTCTGGGCTGCTGCGTTCCTTGGGCAGCAGGCGCCAGCCGAACAGCGAGATAAAGAGCAGCCCGGCCACCGCGACGCCGAGCCCGACCGGCGCGAAGTCGAACATCGCGAAAGCGCTGCCGCTGGCCTCTTCTCGAAAGCTGGCGATGATGATGTTGGGCGGCGTGCCGATCAGGGTGATCAGTCCGCCGAGCAGCGATGCGAAGCTCAGGGGCATTAGCAGGCCGCTGACCGGACGCCCGCTGGAATTGGCGCTCATGATGGCCACCGGCAGCAGCAGGGCCAGGGCGCCGACGTTGTTCATGAAGGCGGAGCAGATCGCGGCCAGCCCGGTCAGCGTCAGGACATGCAGGGTCGGGTTGCCGGCGGTGGGCCGCAGCAGCCGGGCCGCGAGCTCGGTCAGGGTCGAGCGCTGCAGCGCACGGGAGAGGATCAGCACCGCCGCCACCGTGACCACCGCGGGGTGGCCGAAGCCGCCGAAGGCCGCCTCGGCGGAGACCAGGCCGGTGACGACCGTCGCGAGCAGGGCCATGACGGCCACCACGTCGTAGCGGATGCGGCCCCAGATGAAGAGGCCGAGGGTGCTCGCCAGGATCAGGAAGATGGTCGTCTGATCGAAGGTCATTTGGTCTCGTGCAACCCGGGCGCGAGCACAGCGCCCGCGCATCCCCTCAAACCCGACAAGATGGCCCGATTCCGCGGCTCCGGCCAAGGCTGTTTGCATCGCATTGACGCACTGCAACATGATTTCTACACTCGCCGCCGTTGCCCCCAGCCCGGGGTCGAAACCACGGAGAGACCCGATGACCAAGCCCGCGCCGCCAAAGCGACGGCCCGCAAACCCCTGCTTTTCCTCAGGTCCCTGCGCCAAGCGTCCCGGCTGGACTCCGGGCGTGCTCTCCGAGGCCGTCCTGGGCCGGTCGCATCGGGCCAAGGCCGGCAAGGCGAAGCTGGCAAAGGTCATTGCAAGCTCGCGCCGGATCCTCGGCCTGCCGGAGGACTGGCTGCTCGGGATCGTGCCGGGCTCCGATACCGGGGCGGTCGAGCTGGCCATGTGGTCGCTCCTGGGCGCCCGGGGCGTCGACATCCTGGCCTGGGAGAGCTTCGGCGAGACCTGGGCAACGGATGCCGAGAAGCAGCTCAAGCTCGACGACCTCCGGATCCTGCGTGCCGGCTATGGCACCTTGCCGGACCTCTCTGCGGTCGACTTCGACCGTGACGTCGTCTTCACCTGGAACGGCACGACCTCGGGGGTCCGGGTGCCGGACGGCGACTGGATCCCGGCCGATCGCCAGGGCCTGGCGATCTGCGACGCCACTTCGGCCGCCTTCGCGATGGCGCTGCCCTTCGACAAGCTGGATGTGGTCACCTGGTCCTGGCAGAAGGTCCTCGGCGGCGAGGCGGCCCACGGCATGCTGGCGCTGTCGCCCCGGGCCGTCGCGCGCCTGGAAAGCCACACGCCGGCCTGGCCGCTGCCCAAGCTCTTCCGGCTGACCAAGAAGGGCGCGCTGGACCGGGCGATCTTCGAAGGCGCGACCATCAACACGCCGTCGCTGCTCTGCGTCGAAGATGCCATCGACGGCCTGCGCTGGGCCGAGGAGATCGGCGGTCTGCCGGCCCTGATCGCCCGCTCCGAGGCCAACTTTGCCGCCATAGAAGCCTGGGTCCAGGCCACGCCCTGGGTCGACTTCCTGGCCGAAGACCCGGCGACCCGCTCGACCACCTCGATCTGCCTCAAGGTCGTCGACCCCTGGTTTCTCGACCTGTCTGACGATGCCCAGCAGGCGGCGACCAAGGCGCTGGCGGCCGAGATCGAAGCGGCGGGGGCAGGCTACGACATCGGCGCCTACCGCGACGCGCCGCCCGGGCTCAGGATCTGGGGCGGCGCCACCGTCGAAACCGCCGACATCGAAGCCCTGCTGCCCTGGCTGGATTGGGCCTTCGGCCTGATCAAGGCCGAACGCGCCGCTGCCTGAGGATCCCGGCATGCCCAAGGTCCTGATTTCCGACAAGATGAGCCCCCTGGCCGAGGAGATCCTCAAGTCCCGCGGCATCGAGGTCGAGGTGGCGACCGGCCTGCCACCCGAAGACCTCGTCAAGAAGATCGATAGCTACGATGGCTTGATCGTGCGCTCGTCGACCAAGGTCACCGGCGAAGTATTGGATGCGGCCGACCAGCTCAAAGCGGTCGGCCGTGCCGGCATCGGGGTTGACAACATCGACGTGCAGGGCGCGACCCAGCACGGGGTCGTGGTCATGAACACGCCCTCGGGCAACGCGATCACCACCGCCGAGCACGCGATCGCGCTGCTCTTCGCCCTGGCGCGTCAGATCCCTCCGGCCGACCGCTCGACCCAGGCCGGCAAGTGGGAGAAGTCCCGCTTCATGGGCGTCGAGGTCACCGGCAAGACCCTGGGCATCGTCGGCTGCGGCAACATCGGCGCGATCGTCGCCGAGCGGGCCCAGGGTCTGAAGATGCGGGTCATCTCTTACGATCCCTTTCTTTCGCCCGACCGGGCCCTCGATCTCGGAGTCGAAAAAGTCGAGCTGGACGAGCTGCTGGCCCGCGCGGATTTCATCTCGCTCCACGTTCCGCGCACCGAGCAGACCGCCGGCATGATCGATGCCGAGGCCCTGAAGAAGACCAAGCCGGGCGTGCGCATCATCAACTGCGCCCGTGGCGGCTTGGTGGTCGAGGAGGACCTGCGTGCGGCGATCGAAAGCGGCCAGGTCGCCGGCGCCGCCTTCGACGTCTTCTCAGAGGAGCCGGCACGGGACAACGTGCTCTTCGGCCTGGACCAGGTGATCTGCACCCCGCACCTCGGCGCCTCGACAACCGAGGCTCAGGAGAAGGTCGCGGTCCAGATCGCCGAGCAGATGGCCGACTACCTGCTGACCGGTGCCGTGACCAATGCGCTCAACATGCCCTCGCTCAGCGCCGAGGACGCGGCCCGTCTGGCACCTTACATGACCCTGGCCGAACAGCTCGGCTCCTTTGCCGGGCAGTTGACCCGCAGCGGTCTCAAGAAGGTCCGGATCGAGTACGAGGGCCACGTCGCCGAGCTGAACTGCCGGCCGCTGACCCAGGCCGCCCTGACCGGCCTGCTGAGCCCGATCCTGGACACGGTCAACATGGTCAACGCGCCGGTCCTGGCGCGCGAGCGCGACATTGCGGTCACGGAGGTTAAGCATGATCGGGATTCCGACTACCAGACCCTGATCCGACTGTCGGTGACCACCGAACGGGGTCCCCGGTCGGTTGCCGGGACACTGTTCGGCGGCTCCAAGCCCCGGATCGTCGACGTCAAGGGAATCGCGGTCGAGGCCGAGCTGGGCCAGCATATGCTCTACATCAGCAACGAGGACCGGCCCGGCCTGATCGGCGGCCTGGGCAGCATACTGGGCGATGCCAAGGTCAACATCGCGACCTTCCACCTGGGCCGCGCCGAAGCGGGTGGCGACGCCATCGCTCTGGTCCATGTCGACGAGCCGATCGCCGAGGAGGTTTTGGCGCGAATTACGGCTCTGCCGCAGATCAAGCAGGTGGTGCTGCTGCACTTCTAGGGCGTTATCCGATCAGATGGAATCGCTTCGCGATCCAGCTGGCCGGATGTAGCGCCCTTCCCTTGAGGGTATAGCGCACTACTCCCGGCCAGACGCGAACGCGTCTGATCGGGAAGTGCGCTAGGTGCGAGCATTGCAACGCGTGTTTTGGGGCGAGGAGGCTTGACCCTGCCCTGGCCGGCGGTTACGGCTCGCGGCGGAGAAATTGAGGGCGCCGGACAGGCGAGATGGAAAGCCAAGACAACAAGGCCTTGCTGCCGGCCGGTCTTCAGGACCTGCTGCCACCGGAAGCCGCCCGCGAGGCGGCGACCGGCGAGGCTTTGCTCGCCTGCCTTGCCGCCCAGGGCTACGAGCGGGTCAAGCCGCC
>JASJAL010000005.1 GCA_030067055.1 Kiloniellales bacterium
GCGGCCGAGCGTGATCGCGGTCAGCAGGCCGTTGCCCGAGAGGTAGCCCTCGATCGCCGGGCCGGAGACGCCGCAGGCCGCGCCGCCGCCGGCGAAAAGGTTCGGCAGGCCGCCGCCCGCGCTGCGCTGCACCCGCGCCGCCTCGTCGACCGCCAGGCCGCCCTGGGTGTGGAACAGGGCGCCGGTCACCTTGACCGCGTGAAAGGGCGCGGTCAGCGGCGGCTTGCCGGTGAAGTCGCGGCCGAAGGAGTCGGGCTGCTGTCCGGCCTGGAGCCGGCGGACGCTGTCCAGGGTCTCGGCCAGGGATCCGGGCGGCAGGCCGGTCGCTTCGGCCAGCGCTTCCGGGGTCCCGCCCTGGCGAATGGCGCCGGCGGACTCGGCGTTGCGGAAGTCCTCGAACTCCCGGCCCAGGGCCAGCAGCCGCTCGTCGAAGACGTTCCAGGCGATGCCGCCGGGCTGGCGCAGCACCGCCAGGGCCTGCTCGGAATAGCCGAGGTGCTCGTTGGAGAAGCGCCGGCCCTCGGCGTTGACCTGGATGCCGCCCTCCATCATCAGCGCCCAGCTGATCAAGATGTTGTGCGGCGTCGCCACCGAGCCGTGGCCTTGGCAGGCCCCGAGTTGCCGGAGCTCGGCGCCCAGGGCTTCGCCCCAGCGCAGCGCGTCGCCACAGTTGCCGGCGTGGCCGAAGTATTGCGCCGTGCTCATCGCCGGGATGTGCCGGGCGACCAGCTCAGGATCGCCGCCGAAGCCGCTGCTGGCCAGGATCAGGGCGTCGCAGCCCAGCATTTCCTCACTGCCGTCCGGGCGCAGGAGGCGCAACCCGCGGACCCGGCCGTCCGGCTCGGCGAAGAGGTCCGTGACCAAGGCGCCGGTCATGATCTCCGCGCCGGCCGCCCGCGCCGCCTGCAGCAGCCGTGCCTCCAGGTCGGCGCCCGTGCGCGCCGGCGTCGCGTGAATGCGCAGGACGCTGTGGCCCGGATACTGGAAGCCGGTCACCAGGTGAAACTCCAGGCCGTGGTGATCGCTCAGCCATTCGATCGCCGGCCCCGCGGCCTCGGTCACGATCCGGACCAGGGGCGCGCAGGCCTTGCCCCCGGCCTTGGCCTGGATGTCGGTGGCGAAGGCGGCGGGACTGTCCTCGATGCCCTGCTGCCTCTGGAAGCGGGTGCCCGCCGCCGGCACGAAGCCCGAAGACAGCGAGGTCGAGCCGCTGGGCGAGGCATCGCGCTCCAGCACCACGACCTCGGCCCCGGCGTCGCGCGCGGCGATGGCTGCGGTCAGGCCGCAGGCCCCGGCGCCGACGATCACCACCGGGACCGTCAGTTCGAAGCCTTGGCCTTCGGCGGGCAGGACGGCGGTCATATTCGCTGCAACTTGCCAAGAACCTCGGCGCAGGTGGCGATCTGCGAGACCGTGGCGAGGTCGGCGAGGGCAGCCTCGTGGACCTCCGGCCGGAAGGCCGCGCAGCCGTCGGCAAGCACGATCGTCCGCAGGTCGCGGACATGGGCGTCGCGCACCGTCGAGGCGACGCCTCCGTTGGTGACGATGCCGCCGACGATCAGGGTCTCGATCCCGGCCCGGTGCAGCACCCATTCAAGGCGGGTCATGTAGAAGGCCGAATAGGCGACCTTCTCCACCGTCAGGTCGGCGGGCTGCAGCTCGTCGACCACTTGATGCCCCCAGGCGCCGGGGCAAAAGTCGCCCTTGCCGAGGAAGGGCCGCAGCTCCTTCAAATGCGCCGAGATGAAGGGCTTGCCGTCGCGCCCCGGCACCAGGGTGAAGAGGGTCGAGACGATCCAGCCGCCGGCGGCACGCAGGGCCGCTGCCAGAGGTGCCAGGCGGCCGGGAAGGGCGGCGATCTCCGGCGCGCTTTGGCCGGCGCGGCCGTAGGCGCCCTCGGGATGCAGGAAGTCGTTCTGAAGGTCGACCAGCAGCAGGCCGGTGGACTCCGGTCGCAAATCAGGAACCGCCATCTCAGGCCTCCCCCTTGCGCGAGATCACGATGTTGCCGAAGCGGTCGACCCGTCCTTCCAGGTCGGGGTCGATGAAGATCGTGGTGTCCGGCTGCTCCAGCAGCGCCGGTCCCGGTACCGGGGCATCGACGGGCAGCTCTAGGCGCTCGTAGACCTTGGCGTCCTGCCAGCCGCCTTCGACCCAGACCCGCCTTTCTTCCAGCAGGCAGTCGTCGAGCGATTTGTTTCCGCGCGGGGCCAGGATCTCCAGATCGAACTTCGGCCGCCGGCCGATCACCGCGATCCGCAGGTTCATCACCCGCTGGGGCAGGCCCTCCAGAAGGCGCCCGTAGGCGGCGCGGTAGGCGGTCTCGAAAGCCGCCCGGATCGCATCCCGGCTGACGCCGGTGGTCGTCTCCTTCGGGGTCAGCGGGAGCGGCACGCTCACTGTGTGGGTCTGGCCGAGATAGAGCATGTCCAGCTCGAAGAGATGGTCGACCCGCTCGAAACCGACGCCGGCAGTTTCCAAGAGAGCTTCGCCCTGACGTGCGGTGCGCAGCATCTCCCGGTCCAGGGCCTCGATGTCCAGCTCGTCCAGCAGGCGGTTCAGGGTGTGCACGAAGTCGTGGCGCATGTCGGCGATGACGCAGCCCAGCGCCGAGGTGACGCCGGGGTAGCGCGGCACCAGCGCCTTGGCGAGGCCGACTTCCTTGATCAGCGCCCCGGTGTGCAGGGCGCCGCCGCCACCGAAGGGCATGGCGACGAAGCGTTTGGGGTCGTGGCCGCGCTCGACCGAGACCAGGCGGATCGCCCCGGCCATGCGGGCGTTGGCGACCCGGATGATCGCCTCGGCGGCGGCCAGAGGATCGAGCCCGAGCGGCTTTCCGACCTCCGCCTCGATGGCCCGGGTCGCGGCCTCCAGGTCGAGCCGCTCCAGCTTGCCGCCGATCGGCCGCGCGGCATTGATCCGGCCCAGCACCAGGTTGGCGTCGGTCACCGTCGGCCGGCCGTTGCCCAGGCCGTAGCAGGCCGGACCCGGGTCCGAGCCGGCCGACTCCGGGCCGATTTGCAAAAGCCCGCCGCGGTCGACCCAGGCGATGGAGCCGCCGCCGGCGCCGATGGTCGTGATCTCGATCATCGGCGTGCGCACCACCAGGCCGAAGTCGATCGAAGTTTGCGCCGCCAGCGCGCTCTCGCCCTCGGCGACCAGCGAGACGTCGAAGGAGGTGCCGCCCATGTCGCAGGTGATGACGTTGGGGAAGCCGGCGGCGGTCGCGATCTCGGCGCCGGCGATGACTCCGGCCGCCGGTCCCGAGAGCGCGGTGCGCACCGGCAGGTGCCGTGCGGTCTCGAGCGACATGACCCCGCCGTTGGACTGCACGATCAGCACCTGGCCGCCGAAGCCGCCTTCGGCCAGGGCCGCCTCCAGGCGCGCCAGGTAGTCGGCGATCACCGGCTGCAGGTAGGCGTTGAGGGTCGCGGTCGAGAGACGCTCGAACTCGCGGATCTCGGGCAGAATCTCGGCGGCCGCGCTGACGTGCGGGTTGGGCCAGGCCGCCTTCAGGGTCTCCAGGGCCCGGCGCTCGTTCTCGGCGTTGGCGTAGCCGTTGATGAAGAACAGGGTCACCGCCTCGCAGCCTTGCGCCAGCAGCGCCTTCGCCGAGGCTTCGACCTGGTCGCGCGCGACCGGGGTCTCGATCGTCCCGTCGGCCAGGGTCCGCTCGGCGACCTCCAGGCGCCGGTCGCGCGGCACCACCGGCTCGAAGCGGCCCCAGAGGCCCCAGGTCTGCGGCCGGTCGCGCCGGCGCATCTCCAGCACGTCGCGGAAGCCCTCGGTGGTGATGATCCCGGTCTTCGCACCGCGCCGCTCCAGCAGGGCGTTGGTGCCGACCGTGGTGCCGTGGACTATCGTACCGATCTCGGCGAAGTCGGTCGCGCCCACGCGGACGCCCTCGACGAAGCCTTGGGACTGATCGGCGCGGGTGGTCGGGACCTTGGCGACTTCGATGGTTCCGCCGGCCTCGTCCAGGAAGAAGAGGTCGGTGAAGGTGCCGCCGACGTCGACTCCGATGACCAGGCGCCCGCTCATTTGGCGTCCTTTCGCAGCTCGCCGGTCGCCGCCGCGTCGACCTTGCCGTCGTCGTCCAGCGCGACGCCGTAGTCCCGGGCCGCCGCCTCGGCACCGACGTAACCCAGGCGGACATCCTCTGCGACCGCCTGCGGGTCGCGCTCGAAGGGCGCGCCGTAGCCGCCCCCGCCCGGCGTTTCCAAGGAGAGGCGCTGGCCGCGCGCGAGCTTGATCCCGACCATCTTGGAGGCGAAGGGCGGCTCCGCCTCGCCGCCGTCCTGAGGATAGCGGAAAACGTTGCGCGCACCCGCCTGACCGCCGACCACCCCGGGCGGCGCGAAGCGGCCGCGTTCGCCGAAGAGGAAGGCCTCGGCCGACTCTTCGAGAAGCGAAATGCCGTAGCGCGCGCCCAGGCCGCCGCGATGGCGCCCCGGCCCGCCGCTATCGGGCCGCAGCGCCCACTCGGTGAACTTGACCGGATAGGCCGCCTCCAGGATCTCCAGCGGCGGGATGGTCGCGGTCGAGATCGGCGCGTTGCCGTGGTTCAGGCCGTCGCCCTCCGGATGGCCGCCGTGGCCGCCGCCGAAGAAGGAGAACATCACCCAGCGCCGGCCGTCCGCGCGATGCCCGGCGATCGACAGCGCGTTGATCGTGCCATAGGCGCAGCCGTTAACCCGCTCCGGCGCGACCTGGGCCAGGGCGCAGAAGACCACGTCGATGACCCGGAGGATGGTCTCGGTGTAACCGCCGACCGGCTTGGGCGCGGTGACGCTCAGCAGGGTGCCCTCGGGAATCACGAAGCGGATCGGCGTCAGCACCCCGGCGTTGGCCGGCACGTCGGGAAAGAGGTGCTTCAGCGCCACGTAGCAGGAGGCGATGGCGGTCGAGCGGGCGATGTTCACCGGCCCAGCGCAGGCCGGCGAGGAGCGCGAGAAGTCGAGGACCATGCCCTCTTCCTCGATGGTCAGGTCGAGGGCGATCTTCAGCGGCTCGTCGACGATGCCGTCGTTGTCCAGGAAGTCCTCGGCCGAGACCTTGCCAGCAGGCAGCTCGGCGATGTGGGCGCGCATCAGCTGCGCGGCGCGCTGTTTCAGCTCGGCCAGGGCCTCGGCGACCAGGTCGTCGCCGTAGTCGTCGAGCAGGTCGCCCAGGCGCCGGACGCCCAGCTCCAGGGCGTTGATCTGGCCGTTCAGGTCGCCGTAGAGGCTGCCCGGCAGGCGCGAGTTGGCCTTGAGGATCTCGACGATGTCGCCGCGCAGCTCACCCCTGTCGAAGAGCTTCACCGGCGGGATCAGCATTCCTTCCTGGAAGCACTCGGTGGCGACCGGGTTGTAGTTGCCCGGCACATTGCCGCCGACGTCGTGCCAGTGGCCGACGGATGCCAGATAGCAGTAGACCTTGCCGTCGCGGAAGTAGGGCCGCACCAGCTTGAAGTCCGAAAGGTGGGTGCCGCCGTCGTAGGGGTCGTTGAAGATGTAGACGTCACCCTCGGCCGGCGCCCCCTCACGCGCGATCTTGTCGATCACCGCCTTGACCGCGAAGGACATGGCGCCGACGAAGACGGGCAGGCCCGACTTGCCCTGGACCAGGGTCTCGCCGGTCTCGGCGTGATAGAGCCCGTGCGAGGCGTCGTGGGCCTCGGCGATGATCGGGTTGAAGGCGCTGCGGAACAGGGTCGCGTCCATCTCGTCGGCGATCTGCTCTAAGCGGCCCTTCAGGACGGCCAGGGTGACGGGGTCGATCATGTCCGCTTCCGGATGGTCTCGGGGTCGTAGGCCTGGCCAAGGTCGAGCATCTCCGGGGTGCCGATCACCGCGTTGAGCTCGGCGAGGTCGATCATGCGATCGCCGAAGGGCCGGTTGCTGCCGTTGGCCAGCAGGGCGGCGAAGTACTCCTGGGCCATGGCCACGAAGGCCCGGACCAGGCCGCCCGGGAAGATCACCAGGTCGAAGCCCAAGTCTTCCAGCTCGGCCGCGCTCAGCGGCGGGGTCTTGCCGCCCTCGACCATGTTGGCCAGCAATGGAACTTGGCCGCCCAGCTCGGCGACGATCCGCGCCATGTCCTCGCGGCTCTGCGGCGCCTCGACGAAGAGCAGATCGGCCCCGGCCTCGGCGTAGGCTGCCGCGCGGGCCAGGGCGGCCTCCAGGCCCTCGACCGCGATGGCGTCGCTGCGCGCGATGATCAGGGTCTCCGCGTTGCGCCGGGCGTCCTGGGCCGCCTTGATCTTGCCGACCATCTCCTCGGCGCTGACCAGGCTCTTGCCGGCCAGGTGGCCACAGCGCTTGGGCAGGGTCTGGTCCTCGAGCTGGATCGCGTCGGCTCCGGCCCGCTCGAAGCTCCGGACCGTGCGGCGAACGTTGAGCGCGTTGCCGAAGCCGGTGTCGGCGTCGACCACGATCGGCAGGGCACAGCGCTCGCGGATCGCGGTCAGGGTCTGGGCGACCTCGGTCATGTCCACCAAGCCGATGTCGGGCCGGCCGAAGCGCGTGTAGGCGATGCTGGCGCCCGAAAGATAGACCGCCTCGGCGCCGGCCCGCTCGGCCAGCAGCGCCGACAGGCCGTCGTAGATACCCGGAGCGATGAGGATCCGGCGCTCCCGCAGGCGGTCTCGCAGCCTTTTACCGTCGGTCATGTCTTGGCCTCCTCACGCTGGGCCTTGAGCTTCTTCTCGAGGTGCGGCACCAGGCCGCCGTCCCGCAGCATCTCCATCAGGAAGCCGGGGATCGGCTCGCAGGCGAGCCCTGCACCCGTGGTCAGGTTCTCGATCCGCCCGGCCGCCGGATCGACCCGCAGCTTCTCGCCGAAGCCGATCCGCTGCGCCTCGGGGCAAACCAGGACCGCCAGGCCGAGGTTGAGCGCGTTGCGATAGAACAGGCCGGCGAAGGACTCGGCGACCACCGCGACCACGCCGAGGTGCCGCAGGGCCTGGGCCGCCTGCTCGCGCGAGGACCCCAGGCCGAAGTTGCGTCCCCCGACCACCACGTCGCCGGGCGCCACCCCGGCCGCGAAACTCGGATCGATCGCCTCCAGGCAGTGCGCCGCGAGCACCTCGATCGGCGCCTTCATGTAGGCGCCCGGGGCCAGGGCGTCGGTATTGACGTCGTCGCCGTAGACCCAGGCCTTGCCAGACTCGTCGGTCATGCGCCTTTGCCCTCCGCCAGGATCTCCCGCGGGTCGAGGATCCGCCCGGCGACCGCCGCCGCCGCCACGCTGTAGGGCGAGGCCAGGTAGACTTGCGACGAGGCCGCGCCCATGCGGCCCTTGAAGTTGCGCGCGGTCGAGGAGATGCAGATCACGTCCTCGCCCAGCCGCGCCTCGCCGTAGCCGGCGCAGATCCCGCAGGCGTTGGGCAGCAGCTTGGCCCCGGCCTCGACCAGGATCCCCAGGCTGCCCTCGGCCGCGGCCGCCTCCTGATCGCGGTGCGATGCCGGCGCGACCAGCAGCTCGACTCCCGGTGCAACCTTGCGCCCGCGCACCACCTCGGCGGCCATGCGCAGGTCGTCCAGCTTGGCACCGGTGCAGGCGCCGATATAGGCGACCTGCGGGCGGATCTCCGCGAAGTCGGTGGCGGGCGCGGCCAGTGCCGGGCTGTGCGGCGCCGCGACCTGGGGCGCCAGCGCGCCCGCGTCGAAGGCGTGATGCTCCGCCACCGCCGCGCCACCGTCGCCCTGCCAGGCGCCGATCTCGCCCGGGTCCGCGCCGATACCCTCGAGATAGCTCGCCGTGACCGCGTCGGGCGCGATCAGCCCGGCCTGCCCGCCCAGCTCCGCAGCCATGTTGCACAAGGTCATGCGCTCTTGCATCGACAGCGCGGTCATGGCCTCGCCGGCGTACTCCACCGCCTGGTAGCGGCCGCCATCCATGCCCAGGCGGGTGCAGAGGAACAGCATGATGTCCTTGGCCACCACCCCCGGCGACAGGCGGCCGCGCCACTCGATGCGGATGGTCTCCGGCACCTTGAGCCAGATCTCGCCGGTCACCAGCACACCCGCCATCTCGGTGGCGCCGATGCCGAACATGTAGCAGCCGAAGGCGCCGCCGGTCGGCGAGTGGCTGTCGCCGCCGACCACGAACATTCCGGGCCGCAGGTGGCCCTGCTGCGGCAGCACGACGTGGCAGATGCCCTCGCGGTCATGGAAGGCGCGGATGCCCTGTGCTGCGACCCAGTCCCGGGTCAGGTCCAGGATCTCGCGGCTGCCGGGGTCCTTGGCCGGCACGAAGTGGTCGGTGATCACCACGACCCTGTCCGGATCCCAGACCTTGACCCCCAGGCGCTCCAGGATCGGCTTGACCCGGCGCGGCCCGCCGGAGTCGTGCATCATCGCCAGGTCGACCCGGCAGGTGACGATCTCGCCGGGCGTGACCGACTCGCGTCCCGCGGCCTTGGCAATAATCTTCTCTGCCAGGGTCAGCGCCATCGCGTCAGATACCCAGATAGGAGCGCTTCAGCTCCTCGTTGCCCAGCAACTCCGACGGCGGGCCGGAGAGCGTAATCGCGCCGTTCTCCAGGACATAGGCGCGATGCGCGATCTCCAAGGACTGCAGGACGTTCTGCTCGACCAGCAGGATCGACAGGCCGTCGGCGTTTAATCGGCGGATCATGACGAACATCTCCTCGACCAGCAGCGGCGAGAGGCCGAGCGAGGGTTCGTCCAGGATCAGCAGCCGCGGCTCCGCCATCAGGCCGCGGCCGATGGCCAGCATCTGCTGCTCGCCGCCCGACAGGGTGCCGGCCTTCTGCGTCGCACGCTCGGCCAGGCGCGGAAAGACGCCGTAGACCCGCTCCAGGTTCTCCGCCCGGCGCGCCCTGCCGCGACGATAGCTGCCGAGCTCCAGGTTCTCCACGACCGAGAGGTTTGGAAAAACGCGCCGGCCTTCGGGCACTTGGATCAGGCCGGCGGCGACGATGGCGTCCGGCGCGGCGGCTGTGATGTCGTCTTCGAGGAAGCGCAGGCGTCCCGCGAAGGGCCGGAAGAGTCCCGAGAGGTTGTTGTTGAGGGTCGATTTGCCGGCCCCGTTAGCGCCGAGCACGGCGACGATCTCGCTGCTGCCCACGGTGAGATCGATGCCGCGCAGCACCTCCACCGGGCCGTAGCCGGCGCGCAGGCCCGAGACCTCCAGCATCACGCCCTCCGTCATGGCCCCCTCAGCCATTTTGGGCCGCCTTGGCGCTCAGCCGTTGTGCCATGCCGGGGCCGAGGTAGGCCTCGATCACCTGTGGGTTCTCGGCGATCGCCTGCGGCGTGCCTTCGGCGATGATCGCGCCGTTGTTCAGCACGTAGGTCCGCTCGGACAGGGTCATCACCGCCTGCATCACGTGCTCGATCAGAAGGATGGTGACGCCGGAATCGCGGACCCGCCGGATCACCGGCAGGATCTGCGCGATCTCGCTCGGGTTCAGGCCGGCCATGACCTCGTCGAGCAGCAGCAGCCGGGGCTCGGTCGCCAGGGCGCGGGCGACCTCCAGCCGCTTGCGCCCGGCCACCGTGAGCGACCCGGCGGCCTGGTCCAGGGCTCCGGTCATGCCCAGCAGCTCGGCGACCTCCGCCGCCTTGGCCAGGGCCTGGGCGCGGCCGCGCAGACGGGTGTGGGCGCCGATGGCGATGTTCTCGCGCACCGAGAGGTTGGCGAAGGGCTGGACCAGCTGGAAGGTGCGCACCAGGCCGCGCTGGCAGATCCGGTGCGGCTTGAGGCCGGTCACGTCCTGGCCGTCGAAGACCACGCGGCCCTCGTCGGGCTTCAGGAAGCCGGAGATCAGCGCGAAGAGCGTCGTCTTGCCGGCGCCGTTGGGCCCGATCAGCGAGACGATCTCGCCGGCCTCGATCCTCAGGCTGGCGGCGTCGACCGCAGTCAGTCCGCCGAAGCGCCGGGTCAGCGCCTGCGCCTCAAGCATGCTGGCCTCCGGATCGCGGCAAGGCTCGCGTCAGCCGCCGCCAGGTCAGCTCCAGCAGCCCGACCAGGCCGCGTGGCAGGAAGCCCAGAACCAGCACGAGGATCACGCCGAAGAGGATCAGATCGAGGCCGGGGCGCTCCTCCCAGAGCAGCCCGATGGATTCCTTGGCCAGCTCGCCGATGCCGTGGATGAAGGCGGCACCGATCAGCGGCCCGAAGACGCTGCCCAGGCCGCCGATGATCGCCGCGAAGAGGGCCTCGACCGACTTGCCCGGGCCGTAGGCGATCCCCGGGTCGACGAAGAGGAACTTCTGTACGTAGTACACCCCGGCCAGGGAGGTGATCGCGGCCGAGAGGCAGATCGCCTTCATCTTGACCAGGAAGGCGTCGACCCCCAAGGCCTCGGCCGCATCCTCGTTCTCCCGGACGGCGACCAGCTGGGCGCCGAAGCGGCTGCGCGCCATCCACCAGGTGGCGAGGCAGGCCAGCAACAGGATCACTAGGATCGTGTAGTAGTAGCCGTTCGCGCGCAGGAAGGGGTCGGCGAAGTTGAACTGGAAGCTGGCCAGCGCCTGGGTCGGATCCTGGTTGAGGGTCAGCTGCACGCCGCGCCCGCCCTCGGTCAGGCCGATCAGCGAACGCGACAATACGTGAAAGGCCTCGGCGAAGGCGAGGGTGATCAGCGCGAAGTAGGAACCGCGCAGGCCGTAGCGGAAGCTCAGGTAGCCGACGAAGGCGCCGACCAGGACCGCCCCGGCGACGGCAAACCAGAGGGTCAGCCAGGGGCTCCAGCCGAAGCGGAACTGCAGCAGGGCCTGGATGTAGGCGCCGGTGCCGAAGAACAGCGCATGGCCGAAGGAGTACTGGCCGCCGTAGCCGCCGAGGACGTTCCAGCCCTGGCCCAGCACCGCCGCGAAGAGCGTCATTTCCAGGAAGTCGATCCAGCGCCCGGAGCTGATGAAGAGCGGCGCCACGGCCAGGATGCCGAAAACGGCCAGCCAGGGAATCCAGGCGCGCCCTTCGGTCATCGCAGCCTCTCGCCGAACAGCCCGGTCGGGCGGAACAGCAGGATCAGGATGAAGATCACCGAGATCGTGATCAGGCCCAGGCTCTCGCCCAGATAGAGCCGGCCCAGCTGTTCGGTGATGCCGATGATGAAGCCGCCGACCAGTGCGCCGACGAAGCTGCCCATGCCGCCCAGGACCACCACGGTGAAGGCGATCAGGACGAAGAGATAACCGAACTGCGGCGACACCGCGTAGGTCGGCGCCAGCAGCACCGCGGCCACGGCGACGCAGGCCGTGCCGATGCCGAAGCTGATCGCGAAGATGTGCTCGACGTCGATGCCGACCAGGCGGGCGCCCTGACGCTCCTTGGCGACCGCGCGGATCGCCTTGCCGGTGTCGCTGCGGCTCATGAAGATCCAGAGCAGCAGAGTGACCAGCAGCGATCCGCAGAGGGCGGCGAGCTCCGGATAGACGGCGTAGGTCACGCCCAGGTCCAGGCCGTCCAGGTCGTAGGGCACCTGGACCAGGCGCTCGTCGGCGGAAAAGGCGAAGAGCGCCGCGTTGTCCAGGATGATCGCGAGGCCCAGGGTGACAAGCAGGATGATCTCGTCGCGGCCGTGGCTAAGCTTGCCGATCACGCCGCGCTGCAGGCCATAGCCGAAGAAAAAGCCCCCCGGCACGACGATCAGCAGGGTGAGGTAGGGATCCAGGCCCAGGCCCCACCAAAGGAAATAGACCGCGTACATCGCCAGCATCAGCAGGCTGCCGTGGGCGAAGTTGATGATGTGCAGCACGCCGTAGATCAGGGTCAGGCCGAGCGCGACCAGCGCATAGACCGAGCCCAGGAAGACCCCGCTGATCGCCGACCCCAGGACGGTCTCCCAGCCGTAGCCGGGCAAGGTGATGCCGAAGACGTCCATGCCTCAACTCGCTTCGCGGCGCGCGCTGGCCTCAGCGTCGGTGCCGGCCCTCATGCCTGGACAAGGCACGAGGACGGGCCCCAGGTGTGCGGCATGCTTTGGCCGCCTGTCCACACCGGCATCCGTCGCTCCGCTCGGCCTCAGGCCGGGCGCGGGAAAACGGCGTCCTTGGTCTTGTGGTCCGCCGGCGAGACCACCTCGATCTCTTCGCCCTGGACCTGCATGACCAGGGGCCGGGCCCCTTCGTTCTGGCCCTTGACCATCTTGGTCGGTCCGTAGGGCATGAAGTGGCCGGACCAGGTGCTGGCGGCCAGGGCCTCGGTGATCTTGTCGCGCTCGGTTGAACCGGCGCGCTCGATGGCGTCGGCGACGAAGCGCACGGCGGTGTAGGCCAGGAAGACCTCGTAGGAATAGGTCTTGCCCGCCGCCTCGGTCTTGCTGCGCAGCGCCAGCGCGGCCTCGTTGCGCGGGTCGAACCAGTGGTTGCAGTCCAGCACGTACTGGGCCGCCTCGGGGAACTCGTTGAGGAAGCGGTACTGCGAGGACGCGCCGCCCAGCACCGAGTAGATCGCCTTGGGCGCGATCCGCTGGCGCTGCAAGGTGCGCAGGAAGAGGACCCCCTCGTTGTAGTAGTGCGACGGGATCACCAGGTCCGGCTGGATCTCCTTGATCTTCAGCGCGATGTTGCGGAAATCCTTGTTCGGCGTCGGATGCGGCAGGATCTCCTTGACCTCGAAGCCGGCCGGCTCCAGCCCGTCCTTCATCAGGCCGGCCATGAAGCTGCCGAAGGGCGTGGTGTTCTCGTGCACGATGACCACCGACTTGGCCGGCTTGCCGGCGGCCTCGTTGATCTTGATCAGGCTGTCGATGCCGGTCTTGGTGATGACCCCGAAGCCCGGGCCGAAGCGGAAGGTGTTGGCCAGGTCGCGCCCGACGATCTTGTCGTTCACGCCGACGTCGACGGCGTGGGGGATGCCGTACTTGGCCGCCGCCTGGGTGGTGGCCAGGCTGATGCCCGAGGAGAAGGCGCCGACGATGGCCGAGACGCCGGCCTCGTTGGCCTTCTCGACCTCCGCGGCGCCGACCTCGGCCTTGGACTGGGCGTCGCCCAGCACGGCCTCCAGCTTGGCGCCGCCCAGCGACTTGATACCGCCCTCGGCGTTGATCTCCTCGATCGCGGTCACTGCGCCGAAGCGGCACTGGGTGCCGGAGAACTGCAGGAAGCCGGTCACCGGATGGATTAGGCCCATCTTGACGGCCGCCGGCTGGGCGCGCAGCACGGCGGGAAAACCGAGCGCCAGTGCGGCGGCACCCGCGGCCGTTCCGGCGGCGAAGCTGCGCCGGCTGAGTTTCGGATTCTCTGGCTTCTTGGTCATTCTGCTTCTCCCTGTTTCTCGACTTCGCCGCGGCGGCGCGGCTTCGCCATCCGTCTCAGGCGGCCGGCGACCATCGCGTCTCGCTTTCGGACTGAACCCGCGACAACACCATGCGGTACTGGTAGCGCTCCGGCGGGTAGAGCGCGGTCAGGTGCTCGACCGGGCGCTCGGCCTGATCGGCCACGATTCGGGTCACCTGCAGCAGCGGCGCCCCGATCTCGACCTCCAGCAGCGGCGCCACGGTGGTATCGGCCAGCGTCGCCGTGATCGTCTGCTCGGCGCTGCCGATCTTGACCCCGCAGCGCTCCAGCAGGCCCAGCAGCGGCGTGCTCGCCAGGTCGTTCTGGTCGTAGGAGCGGCCGATCGCCTCCGGCACGTGGGTGGTCAGGTAGGACAGCGGCCGGCCTTCCAGGCTGCGCACCCGCACCGCCCGCTGCACCGGCGCCCCGGCCTCGCAGGCCAGCGCCCGGGCGATCTCCACCGAGGCCGCGACGTAGCCGAAGCCAAGCAGCCGGACCTCGGTCTGGAGGCCCATCATCAGGAGGTTCTCCAGCAGGCCCTCGACCGAGGAGCGAACCGGCGGCGTGGCCGGCTGGAAGCTGACCCAGGTGCCGCGGCCGCGCTGGCGGATCACCAGGCCGGCACTGGCCAGCTCGTTCAACGCCCGCTTGGCGGTGATTCGCGAGACGTTGTAGTCGCGCGACAGCTCCTGCTCGCTGGGCAGGATCTCGCCGAAGCGGTAGGCGCCGTCGCTGATCTTCTGGCGCAGGATCAGATAGATCTGGTGATAGAGCGGCGCCCGCAGCCTGCGGTCGACCGCCGTGGTCTCGGGGAAGACGACGGATTGGCCCTGGTCCATGGGGCAGCCGGTCCCTGTTCGCTTTGGGCGGGCGCCGTCTTTCGCGGGCCTCGCCGAATCAAATGATATATTGATATGACATTTGCGATCTGACCAGACCCGAAATCGCAGGATCAGGAGGCGGCCATGCCGGTGGTGAAGGTGACCTTGATCGAAGGCTACGACGAGGCGACGCGGCGGCGTCTCGGCGAAAACCTGACCGACGCCGTCCGGGCGACCATCGCCGCCCCCCTCGACGGCGTCACCGTGGTCCTCGAGGAGGTGTCGCCCGGCAACTACCTGCGCGGCCGCGCGCCGCGCCGGCCGGGAGCGCCGCTGCCCGACCCGGCTGAGACGGTGCGCGACTTTCTGGCCGCCATGGAGGCCCGCGACCTCGACCGCGCCCGCGGCTTTCTCACCGAAGGCTTCGAGATGACCTTCCCCGGCGAAGCCCGCTTCACCCGGCTCGAGGATCTGGTCGCCTGGGCCAAGGACCGCTACCGCTCCGTGACCAAGACCATCGAGGCCATCGAAACCCTGCCGTCGGCGGACGGCGTCACGGTCTACTGCCGCGGCCGCCTGGCCGGCGCCTGGCCCGACGGCAGCCCCTTCGACGGCATCCGCTTCATCGACCGCTTCGAGCTCGCCGCCGGCAAGCTCACCCGCCAGGAGGTCTGGAACGACCTCGCGGAGGTGGGCGCCCGCCCTCAGTGATGCCGCCGCAGGCCTGCCAGCAGCAGCACCAGCAGGGCGCAGACCCCGGTCATCATGACCAGCGCGGCGCCGAAGCCGCCGCTGGCGTCGAAGACGATCCCGACCGACAGCGGCCCGAGCACCCCGCCGATCTCGGCGGCGGAGAAGAACAGGCCACCGGCCGAGCCGGCGTGGCGCGAGCCAACCTCGGGGATCTCGACCAGGGTGAGAATCGCCAGGGTCATCATCGAGCTGCGCGCCAGGCCCTGCAGGAACAGCCCGCTCACCAGCCCGAGGCCCGGCCCGAGCTGTAGCAGGAGCGTCGCCCCGGCGGCACTAAGGAACAACGCGAGCAGGATCGCAAGGCGCCGCTCCGGTGTCGCCAGCCGCGGGATCACCAGGGCGCCGAGGATCCCGATCGCGGTCGGCACCGCCGCCCAGTAGCCAGCCGCGGCGGCGCTCATGCCCCGGCTGCGCAGGATCTCGGGCAGCCAGTTGTTGAGGCCGTGGTTGAAGAAGAAGATGCAGATGCTCATCGCCAGGATCAGGCGCACCGCCGGCAGGCGCAGCAGCTCGACGAAGACCTCGAGCTGACGCGGCCGCGCTTTGGCGGCCTGCTCGCGCTCCAGAGCCCGGCTTGCCGGATGGCTGGCGATGGCCAGCCAGACCGCCCCGGCGATCAGCGCGACGGCGGCGTAGCAGGTCAGCACCGCGCGCCAGTCGCCGCCCAAGAGCGGCATCATCAGGCCGTTGGACAGCGACAGCGCCGCGATTGCGCCTAGCGACATGCCCGAGACGTAGACGCCCATGGCGAAGCCGCGCTCCTTGCCCTCGAACCAGGTGGAGATCACCTTGGGCGCGCCGATCGAGACCAGCGGACCGCCGATACCGAAGACCGCGACCGCCAGGAAGAGCTCCAGGTGCCCGTCCGCCTGGCCGCGCAGGAATCCGGAGAGCGCGATGATCCCGCCGGCCAGGGCCAGGGCCCGGCGCGGCCCGGCCCGGTCGAGCAGGGCGCCGCAGGGAATCGCCGCGGCGATGTAGACCAGCGGCCAGGCGCCCATGACGCTGCCCATCGCCCCGTGGCTGATGCCCAGCTCGCCGACGATCGCCGGCACCAGCGGCCCCATGGCCGCGACCGTCAATCCGAAGCAGAAGTACAGCAGCCAGACCCCGCCGAGCATCGCCCAGCGATGGCCCCGCGCGCTGGGCGCAACGACCGCCTCCGGCGCGGCGGTCACGCGCCGCCCGCCGCTGCGCTGCCGAGTGCTTCAATCCTCCCCATCTCGACCTACACCCCGCCCGCTGCATGCCCGACCACGGCCCGAGCCTAGGCCGTGAACGCACAAGATAGAACCGGCAAAGCCGTCCCGAAAAGGGTCCGGCCGATAAACGGCTTCAGACCCTTTCAAGCCGATCGCGACAGGGTGAGAGAAAGCCGAGAGTGGAAGTGCCAGACATGGACTGCGATGGTCTGTTACGGCCAAAGGCGGGCCGCTAGCTCTTCAGACCAGCGGTGCTGGATATTGCGTCACCTAGGCCTAGGGCATCTCTGACATCATGGCTCAATGAGTTGTCTGCGTGTCCTCGCCTTTTGGCAGACCGGCCTCGATCAGTTGCTGTGCAAGCTTCTCGTTCGCATTTGGATCCCCCGGAAACCCTACGCTTCTGAGGGCATCCTTTACTGTATAGTTGGGGGTTTGCTCCATTGCTGCCGTAACAGCCTCCGAGGCCTCGTCAGATTTGCCCATCCCGGCGTAGCTGACAATTTGAAAGACGCGGCATGCAGTAAAGCGAGGAGCCTTGGTGAGGCATTCGTTCGATGCCAGGTTGGTTTCCTCGAAGTCGTCCAGTCCCCATAGCGACCGAGCCAGGTAGTAGTCGTAGTAGGCTGGTCGGGTCGGGTTCAAATCTATCGCGTGTCGCACGTGGCTGATCGCCTGTTCGAAATCGCCGACGCTGCCAAGTGCTCGGGCCAAGAAGAGGATGTTGTCGGCATCTCCTGGGCCGAGTTCGACCGATCGCTTTGCCGCCCACAAGGCACCTTGCGCATCCAACTCATAGCCCTTCAGGAGACCGAGGGCCTGATAGGCAGTCGCCAGTGTCGGATCCAATTCGATCGCCTTCTCGACCTTTCCGATTGCGTCTTGCAAATCGGGAAAGCCAGCGTCATCGGTCCACTTTAAGACGATGGCAATGGCTTCCACCCACCCAAGGTAGAGCCATGCCGGCGGGTAATCGGGATCGAGCTCGACCGCTCGCAACAGTTCTTCGCGGGCTAATCGCATGTCTTTCGGATTCAAACGATGCTTTCGTGCCAGCCCGCGAAGGGTAAGTTCATAGACGTCAAGGTTATTGGGCGGGCGACGCAGAATGGCGGCTTTCCCGGTCTCCCGGATCTCTGAGGACAGTGTCCCGACGATCTTTTCAACGATGTCGTCCTGAGCTTCGTAGATTGCTGAGGCACCGATGTCATATCGCTCAGCCCAGACGTGATCACCCGAGCTAGCTTCAACAAGCTGCGCGTTGATCCTCAACTTATCCTCAACCCGCCGAACACTGCCCTCCAAAATGTAGTGCACACCGAGTTTTTTCCCTATCTCTTGGGCGCCTAGACCCTGATCCTTCAAAACGAAGGTCGAGGTGCGTGCCATCACCGAAAGATCGGAATTTCGCGCGAGTTGGGTGATGATATCCTCGGCAATCCCTTCTGCCAGAAAGCGCTGCTCGTCTTCATTGCTGAAAGTATCTAGGGACAATACAGCGATAGAGGGTTTTTCGGATCGTTGGGACCCGCCGACGGTGATCTCATCGTAGTTCGATGCCACCCACCAAGTGCCTGCTCCTGCTAGAACCAGGATAATCGCAACTGCAAGGCTGAGCCGGCGCGATCGGCGGGCAATCGGTCCTGGCTTGAATGAAGCCTCTCTGGCTGAGGAACCTTCCGGTAC
>JASJAL010000120.1 GCA_030067055.1 Kiloniellales bacterium
GGGAGGAAGGCCTCTTCCCCAACCAGCGGGCCCTGGACGAGACCGGCCTCAAGGGCCTGGAGGAGGAGCGCCGCTTGGCCTACGTCGGCCTGACCCGGGCCCGCCGCCAGGCGGTGGTCAGCTTCGCCGCCAACCGGCGGCTGCACGGCTCCTGGGCGGCGGCGATCCCGTCGCGCTTCGTCGACGAGCTACCCCGGGATCACGTCGAAGTCGAGAGCGACGCCGGGCTATACGGCGCCACCGGCGGCGGCTTCGGCTCGGGAAGCGGCTTCGCGGATTGGGACAGCCACCGCTGGTCGCCGGGACTCGAGCGCGCCCAGCGCAATCGCGACCGGGCCGCGCCCTTCATCGAAGGCACGGCGACCGTCCTGGGCAGCGGTACCGGAGATTTCCCGCCGGGCACCCGGGTCTTCCACCAGAAATTCGGCTACGGCACGGTGCGCGAAGTCGAAGGCGACCGGCTGACCATCGACTTCGACAAAGCCGGCAACAAGAAGGTCATGGCCGGCTTCGTCGTGCCGGAGCATTTGGCGGGCTAGGAGCCGTGGTCTGATGGCAGGCTCGGGCTGGCGCATCGACCTGGTGGCGCCCGCGACGGCTCAGGCGGCCTTCGAGGGCGCGCTGGAGCCCTTGGGCGGAGCCTTGGTCATCGGCCTGCCGAGAGAGGACGGCTTGGTGGCGCTGCAGGTCTACCTGCAGGAAAAGCCCGAAGAGGCGGCGCTACGCGCCTGTCTGGCAAGCGCCGCCGACGCCGCCGGCACGTCGGTGCCGGAGGCCAGGATCGCCGCACTGGCCGACACCGACTGGGTCGCGGAAAGCCAGAGCAACCTGCCGGCGATCCGCGCCGGGCGCTTCTACCTGCACGGCAGCCACGTCACCGCGCCGGCCCCGCCGGCGTCGATCCCGCTGCTGATCGACGCCAACGTGGCCTTCGGCACCGGCCGGCACGAGTCGACCCGCGGCTGCTTGCTGGTCCTGGAGGGCCTCGACAAGGCGGGCTTCCAGCCACGCCGTCTGCTCGATCTCGGCTGCGGCTCGGGGATCCTGGCCCTGGGCATGGCAAAGCTCTGGCGGCGCCCGGTCCTGGCGGCGGACAACGATCCGGCCGCCGTCGAAGTCGCCCGGATCAACGCCCGGATCAACCGGGTCGCCCGTTGGGTCCGGCCTTTGGTCTCGGAGGGCTACCAACACCGCTTCTTGAAGGCGGCCGGTCCCTTCGACCTGATCGTCGCCAACATCCTGGCCGAGCCCCTGGCCGCGATGGCGGCCGACCTGCGGACCCATCTGGCACCGGACGGTCGAGCCGTCCTCTCCGGCCTGCTCGTCAGCCAAGAGCGCCTGGTACTGAACCCGCATCGGGCCCAGGGCCTCAGCCTCTTGCGCCGGCTGCGGCTGGACGAGTGGTCGACCTTGGTCCTGCGCCGCTGAGCCGGGACAGGAAAAAGGCGGTCCTACGGGACCGCCTTCATCGCCTTCTTCCTGGAGTGTCGTTTCGGCTCAAGCGGCCTTGCGCGCGTCAAGCGGCACGTTGGCGTTCGCGGCGCCCGTCGCCATCAGATAGAAGGGCAGCAGCACGGCTGCGCTCAGCTTGACCGTGAAGCCGGGACGCCCATCGGCCAGCAGGCTCTCCAGCTGCCAGGTCGGGCTGCGGCCGTCGAGCTGCGCATCGACCACCTCGGAAAGGGTTGCCCGCTCGACGCCGATGTCGCGCAGCAGGCGGTCGTCCAGCGCGGCAAGCTGTGAGATGGTCTGGCGCCGGATCGCGGCGCGTTTCAGCTCGGCCTTGAGCCGCTGCAGCCAGCCGGCCTCTTCGGGAAATGCGCTCTGGCTGGACTCCAGGGCGATGCGGCCGATATCGCCACGCTCGACGCCGATATCGCGGAGCTGGCGGTCATCGAGCTCCTCGAGGGCCGCAAGCGTACGTCGCCGGGCAAGGCCGCGCTGGACGGCGCAGACCAGGGCGGCGAGCCCCAAGGCACGCCACAGCTTTGCAAAGCCTCGGTTGATGTAGATTGCGCGCTGACGCCGCGCTTCCCAAAGGAAGTTCTCGACTTCGTCGGGGCCGACGGTCGCCTGGGCCTTCGACCTCAGAATTTCCGCACGTTCGGTCTCTGACAGGCGGGACATAGTTGGTTACTCCTTGTCTTTAGCCAAATTCCCAGCTTGGAAGGAGCTCCCCGAGACACCCGGTAGGAGGGTTTCTTCTTGCTCTTGGCCGGAATATAGAAGCGCCCACTGGGCCGGCGCAGCGGTCGTTTTGCACTGCAGCATTGTCGGCCCTGCATGGCTTTCGGCAGCGAACTTGCCTGCTTTGCGAGGGCGCCTTAGCTTGCCGGTTCAGACCATCTCAGCCGGAGGCCCGAAGTGCAGGATTCTGCCCCGATCTACGCCGGAGACGCCGAACTCGGCCGCCTGCTAGCCGAAACCGGCGTCGACTTGGACGTAACCGCGGTTCGAGATCTGCTGGCCGGAGTCCTGGCCGCACCCGAGCCCGAGAACCCCGGGGCCTGGATGGACCTAGTGGCGAACCAGCGCAGCTCGGCGCTCACGGCCCAGCTTGCCGCCCTGAAACGCGATATGGCGACCAAGCGGGACGACGGCCTCGGCACCGGCGCAGATCACGCGGCCCGCTTGGCGGACCTCAGGGCAGAACTCGCGCGCCGCGGCCTTCAAGGCTTTCTGGTGCCACGAAGCGACGAGCACCAGGGCGAGTACGTGCCGGCCCGAGCCCAGCGCCTGGCCTGGCTGACCGGCTTCACCGGCTCGGCCGGCGCCGCGCTGGTCCTGGCCGAACGGGCCGCGGTCTTCGTCGACGGTCGCTATACCCTGCAGGTCCGCCAGCAGGTCGACACCACGATCTTTAGCCCGGTTCACCTGGCAGACACGGCGCCGGCAGACTGGATTTCCGAGCACCTGCAACCCGGAGAGACGCTCGGCTACGACCCCTGGCTGCACAGCGAATCCCAGGTCAAGGGCTTGCGGGCAGCGGCCGAAAAGGCCGGCGGCAGCCTGGTACCCTGCGACGGCAACCCCCTGGACGCGGTCTGGCGCGGCCAGCCAGCGCCGCCGCTGGCGCCGGTCCGGCCCCACGACCTGGCCTACGCCGGGCAGCCGGCTGCCGAGAAGCGGGCCCAGGTCGGCGCCGAGATCGGCCTGCGCGGTGCCGAGGCGGCGGTCCTGACCCTGCCGGATTCCATCGCCTGGTTGTTGAACATCCGCGGTGGCGACGTCACCCACACCCCCTTCGCCCTGTCCTTCGCGATTCAGCGGGCCGATGGCAACACGACCTGGTTCATCGACCACCGCAAGCTGACCGCGGCAACGCGACAGCACCTGGGCAATGCCGTCACCGTCGAGCCGCCGGAAGCCTTCGGCCCAGCGCTCGAGGCCCTGGGCCAGGCCGCCGCGACGGTCACGCTTGACCCGGCCTCGGCGCCGGACTGGGTCTTCGAGCGCCTGAGCCAGAGCGGCGCGAAGCTGATCCCGGGGCCGGACCCCTGTCTGCTGCCAAAGGCGCGCAAGAACGAGGTCGAGATCGCCGGCGCCCGCGCCGCACACCTGCGCGACGGGGCCGCGGTGACCCGCTTTCTGGCCTGGCTGGCGGCCGAGGCGCTGAGCCGGGCCGGCAAGGACCCGGTGACCGAGATCGAGGCGGCCGAGCGTTTGGCCGGGTTCCGGCGTCGGAACGATAGCTTCCGCGACCTGTCTTTCGACACGATTTCCGGCGCCGGCCCGAACGGCGCCATCGTGCACTACCGGGTCGAGGAGGCGAGCAACCGGGCGCTCGGCGCCGGCGAACTCTACCTGGTCGATTCCGGCGCCCAATATCCGGACGGGACCACGGATGTCACGCGAACCCTGGCGATCGGAGAGCCGACGGGGGAGATGCGCGACCGCTTCACCCGGGTCCTCAAGGGCCATATCGCGATCGCGACCGCCCGCTTCCCCAAGGGCACCACCGGCACCCAGCTCGACACCCTGGCCCGGCGGCCCCTCTGGGAGGCCGGCCTGGACTTCGACCACGGCACCGGCCACGGGGTCGGCAGCTACCTTTCGGTCCACGAAGGCCCGCAGCGGATTGCCAAGGCGCCCAACCCGGTGCCGCTGGAGCCTGGGATGATCGTTTCCAACGAGCCAGGCTATTATAAGGAGGGCGCCTACGGTATCCGGATCGAAAACCTGGTGACCGTCGTGCCGCTGACTGCGCCGCCCGAGAGCGAGCGGGAGATGCTCGGCTTCGAGACCCTGACCCTGGCCCCGATCGACCGCGCGCTGATCGAGCCGGCGCTCTTGGACGCGACCGAAATCGCTTGGCTGGACGCCTACCACGCCCGCGTGCGCGCGGCGCTGAGCCCCGAGCTCGACCCGGAGACCGCGGCCTGGCTGGCGGCGGCGACGGCACCCCTCGCCGGAGTGCGATAGGGTGATCAGGACGACCGAACGCCAGGCGTTGCTGCCCAGCGCCACGGGCACCCAGCGCCTGCTGACCCTGCACCGCTACGGCGCGCCCGAGACCAGACCCAAGGCCTATCTCCAGGCCGCTCTGCACGCCGACGAGACGCCGGGCCTGCTAGTCCTGCATCACCTAGTCCGTCTGCTGGATGCGGCGGCCGCGCGCGGCGAGATCGCCGGGCAGATCGTGATCCTGCCTTACGCCAACCCGATCGGCCTGGACCAGAACGTCAACGGCTACCACCTCGGCCGCCAGCACCTCGGCGGCGGCGGCAACTTCAATCGAAACTGGTTCGACCTCAGCGAGCCCGTCGCCGAGGCCGTGGCCGACTTGCTCGGCCCGGATCCCGAGAAGAACGTCGAAGCGATCCGCGCCGCCCTGCGGGCTGCCGTGTCGGGCCGACGCGAAAACCTCCCGGCCGATCAGCTCGGCGCCGAGTTGATCGACCACCGGCTGCGCCTGGCCCAGGAGGCGGTTGACGCCGACTTGGTGCTCGACCTGCACTGCGATCTGGAAGCCCTGATGCACATCTTCCTGATCCCGGCGCACTGGCCCGAGGCTCAGGACATCGTGGCCGAACTGGGCTGCCAGGCGGCGCTGCTGGCCGCGGACTCGGGGGGCGGCTCCTTCGATGAGTCCTTCTCGACTCCCTGGACCAAGCTCGCGGCCCGTTTCCCCGAGCATCCGATCCCACCCGCGTGCCTCTCCGCCACCGTGGAGCTGCGCGGACGCGGCGACGTTTCCGACAGCCTGGCGAAGGCCGACGCCGCCGCCCTGTTCCGGATCCTGCAACGCCGCGGCTTCGTCGCGGGCGATCCGGGCCCCCTGCCCGAACGGCTCTGCGAAGCGACACCCCTGGAGGCCGTCGACGTTCTGCGCGCACCGGCAGCCGGGGTGCTGGCCTACAGGGTGTCGCTGGGCGCGCGGGTCAAAGAAGGCGACGTGATCGCGGAGGTCATCGACCCGGCGGCCGACCCCGAGTCGGCACGAACGGAGGCAACCGCCGGCACCGACGGCTTGGTCCTGTCGCGCCACGTCCAGTTCTACGTGACCCCGGGTACCTCGATTGCGAAGATCGTCGGCACTAAGCCCCTGCCGCACCGAAGCGAGGGCAGCCTGCTCGAGGACTGACTCGCGGCCGAAGCCCAGGCATCGCGCGGCAACTTCGGTGCCATTTGCACACGAAGCGTGCTAGAATTATATACTTAGTATGGCGCAGTTGTTCGGACCCAGGGCAAGAGTTCCTCGCGCATTGGCAATGGTCTTCGCTGCGATGCTGCTTGCGCTCGGCTTGCTGGTCTCCGCGAACTCCGGCGCGTCGGCCCAAAGTACCTCTAAATCCGGCCCGATCGACGCGGTGGTCGGCGTCGCCGCAAGGGTGCCGGCGGACGCGCGAACCGCTGAACACCTCGGCACCGAGCGGGAAGGCTCCGGTGTCGTCATCGGCGACGACGACTTGGTGCTGACCATCGGCTATCTCATCATGGAGGCCGATCAAACCGAGATCCTGCTGCCCGGGGACCGTCGGGTCCCGGCCGACATCGTCGCCTACGACTACGAGACCGGATTCGGCCTGTTGCGCGCGCTGTCGCCGCTGGGCGTCACGGCCATCGATCTTGGCGAATCGGCAAAGCTGCGAGAGGACGCCCAAGTCCTTGCCGTCGGCTACGGCAATCCGCCACAGATCGTGCCGGCCAGGGTTGTCTCGCGGCGGACCTTCGCCGGATACTGGGAGTACCTGCTGCCGGAGGCGATCTTCACCTCGCCGCCGCATCCGAGCTTCGGCGGCGCGGCGCTGATCAACAGCGAGGGTCGTCTGGTCGGCATCGGCTCGCTGATCGTCGGCGAGGCCGTGGAGGATGAGGCCCGGCCAGGCAACATGTTCGTGCCCATCGATGCCCTCCAGCCGATCTACGCCGACCTTCTGGAGAAGGGCCGCGGGCTGGCGACGTCGCGTCCCTGGCTGGGAGTCTACAGCGAGGAGTTCCGCGGCCACGTCATCGTCACCCGTGTCGCGCCGGGAGGCCCGGCATCAAGGGCCGGGGTCAAGGCCAACGACGTCATCGCCGAGGTGGCCGGAGAGCCGGTCGCGACCCTGGCGGAGTTCTACCGTGCCATATGGGCGCTGGGGGATGCTGGAACCCAGGTACCCCTGACCTTGGTCAGCCCGGAGGGAATCCGACCAGTCACCGTGACTTCCGGGGATCGCTACGACTGGTTGAAGCTGGCGCCGACCTATTGAGCTTCGACTAAAGCTCGCCCCGCTCCTCGGCTCGGGCCTGCTGCAATGCCCGGTGATAGGCGAGCATGACCTCGTGCTCGTGCACCACACCGAGAAGCCGCATCTCCTCCAAGGAATTCACCACCGGTACGTGAACCTCGCCGGAAGCGCGGTAGACCTTGATGGCGGCCTCTATGTCGTCGCCGACCTGCAGGACCGTCGGATGCTGCTGCGCGATATCGAGAGCGACCAGGCTCTCGTCGCGGCTGGTGTCGAAGGCGGCGTCGGCGAGGTCGGAGAAGGCGATCGTGCCGACCAGCCGGTTCTCCGCGTCAGTCACGAAGAGCTCTCCCCAGGGCGCCTTCAGCAAGCGTTCGCGGACCCGGGCGAGAGGCGCCTGCGCCTCGATGGTCTCGTAGCGGCGGTCGGTAAAGCCATCGATGGTGATGGTGCGCAGTAGGCTGATCTCCTGTCCGCCCTTGATCGTGACTCCGCTACGTTCCAGCTGCCAAATGAAGAAGGACCGGCCGTGCAGCTGCTGGGTGATCACGCTGGCAATCACCGTCCCGATCATCACCGCGACGGTCAGGGAGTAGTCGCCGGTCATCTCGAAAACGATCAGGATGGTCGAGATCGGCGCGCCCAGCACCGCACCCGCGACCGCACCCATGCCGACCACCGTGTAGGCGCCGTGCCCGGAGGAAAGCTGCGGAAACACCGAGGTTGCAACGATTCCGAAGGCCCCGCCCAGCACGGCGCCGATGAAAAGTGAAGGCGAAAAGATACCGCCGCCAAAGCCGCTGCCGAGGCAGATTGCGGTCGCCGCGGTCTTGACGACGATCAACGCAACCAGGATCTGCAGATCGAGAAACTCCGAGAGCGCGGCGTCCGTGGTCTCGTAGCCGACACCCAGGACCTGGGGAAAGGCGAGTGCAATTAACCCAAGA
This sequence comes from Kiloniellales bacterium, assembly GCA_030067055.1. The sequence continues at coordinate 7,622 of JASJAL010000120.1, forward strand.
GCAAGGCCGGCGAAGGCCGGCCGGGCCCAGGGCGGGACCGCCACCCGCGACCAGATGTCCTCGGTCAGCATCACGGCACGCATCAGCGCGATCGCGACCACGGCGCTGATCACACCGAGCAGGGCGAAGGCCGGAAACTCCAGAAAGGACTCGATCTCTCGCGTTTCCTGCAAGATGAAGGCGGGGAAATCGCCGAAGTACATGCGACTGATGACGGTGCCCGTGACCCCGGCGATGACGATCGGGGCGAAGGCCGAAAGCGCGTAGTGGCCGATGACGACTTCCAGGGCAAAGAAGACTCCGGCGATCGGCGCGTTGAAAGAGGCGGCCACCGCGGCGGCCACCCCGCAGCCCAGAAGCGTGCGCGATAGCACGCGGCCCAGCTGTAGGCGCCTCGCCAGCCAGCCGCCCAAACAGGCCCCGAGATGCACGACGGGCCCCTCCCGGCCGACCGAGGCACCAACCCCGATCGAAGACGCACTGACGAAGGCGGCCATCAGTCCGTTCGTGAGCGACATGCGGCCGCCCCGCAGCGCACTTGCCTCGATCACCTGGGCGACTCCCCGCGGCCGACGCCCCGGCATCAAGTAGTAGACGAAAAGGCCGATCGCCAAGCCGCCAAGCGTCGGCACCAAGAGCAGGCGCCAGACCGGCAGCTCTGCGGCCATCCGTGTGAGGAAGAAGGGATCAACGCCGAAGAAGAATCGCTGGAAGAAATCGATCGCCAGACGGAAAACGATGGCCGCACCGCCACCCGCTGCACCCACAACCAGGGCCAGGGACGACAGAACCACGAGATCGTTGCGCCCGAAGCGTTTGAGGCCACCGAGGATCGATTTCAGCGGCGCTCGGCCCGGCTTGGAAGCATCGGACATGTCG
>JASJAL010000121.1 GCA_030067055.1 Kiloniellales bacterium
GGGCCTGCTTGTTGGCCAGGATGTCCTGGAGGCCGACCACCTGGCTGGACAGCTGGGTGATGTTCTGCTGCGCCCGGTCGATGACCTCCAGGCGCTTGTGCAGGTTGGTCAGGGTGGTGTGCTGCTGCTGCGCAGTGTCGGAGAGCCGGTTGCCGATGCGCTGCGAGAGCTCGCTCAGGCGCTGCTCCATGGCCTGGCTCAGCGCGCGCTCCTGGGCGCGCAGGGTCTCGGCGGTCAGGGCCTGGGTCGCCGCCTGGCTCTCGGCCAGCTGGCGCAGGCGGCCGTCCAGCTCCCGGGCCGAGCGGCCGGCACCGCGCAGCGCCAGGATCGAGATCAGGGCGACCAGGACGACGATGACCGCCGCCGCACCCGCGACGATCAGCTGGGCTTCTGTCAGGTTTGCGAATCCGGACATGGCGGATTTTACCACGCCGCGCCGGGGCGGCCAGGGCCGGGCGCTCTGTTCGAGATCGGCGGGATCTCGGCCTTGACGCTGGGCGACCTGAGCCATAGGTAATGCTTTGGAAACATTCCAAATCGCAAGCTCTGCCCGTGCCATGGCCCTTCTGCCGATCATCACCGCGCCGGATCCGCGGCTGAAGAAGATCTCCAAGCCCGTCGACAAGGTCGACGAGGAGATCGGCCGCCTGATGGACGACATGCTGGAGACCATGTACGACGCCCCGGGCATCGGCCTGGCGGCGCCCCAGGTCGGGGTCCTGAAGCGGGTCATCGTGGTCGACGTCGCCGACAAGGACTCCGAGCCCCAGCCCCTGATGCTGGCCAATCCCGAGCTGACCTGGGTCTCCGACGAGGACGCCGGCTACGAGGAGGGCTGCCTCTCCCTGCCCGAGCACTATGCCGAGGTGATCCGCCCGGCGGCGGTCAAGCTGCGCTACCTGGACCGCCAGAACGAGGTCCGCGAGCTGACGGCCGAGGGGTTGCTGGCGACCTGCATCCAGCACGAGATCGATCACCTGGACGGCATTCTCTTCGTCGATCACCTCTCGGCCCTGAAGCGCAACATGATCCTGCGCAAGCTGCTCAAGGCCAAGAAGGCCGAGAAGGGCAGCCAGACGGAACCGGCCTCGGTCTGAGCGAGGCGCAGCTTCGCCGCTCAGGGATGACAGGGCGCCTTTCCGGCCTATAAGGTCCGCAGCGATCTCGTTTCTCTGGACGACGGATTCCGTGGCGGCATGACCGGACTGCGCCTCGCCTTCCTGGGCACCCCCGACTTCGCGCGCGTCAGCCTCGAGGCGCTGGCGGCGGCCGGGCACGAGATCGCCGCGGTCTATTGTCAGCCGCCGCGGCCGGCGGGGCGGGGCAAGAAGCTGCGGCCTTCACCGGTGCAGGCCTGCGCCGAGGCGCGGGGCTGGGAGGTCCGCACGCCGAAGCGCTTGAAGGACCCGGAGGCGCAGGCGGACTTCGCCGCGCTGGAGCTCGACGTCGCGGTGGTGGCGGCCTACGGGCTGATCCTGCCCAAGGCGATCCTGGAGGCGCCCCGCCTGGGCTGCCTCAACGTCCACGCCTCGCTGCTGCCGCGCTGGCGCGGCGCGGCGCCGATCCAGCGGGCGATCCTGGCCGGCGATGCCGAGACTGGGATCACCATCATGCAGATGGACGAAGGCCTCGACACCGGGGCGATGCTGCTGCAAGAGGCGATTCCGATCGGCGCCCGGACCACGGCCAGCGAGCTCCACGACGCCCTGGCAGGCCTGGGCGGGCGCTTGATCGTGGAGGCGCTGGCGGGCCTGTCCCAAGGTCGCCTGACCCCGCAACCGCAGCCGGAGGCGGGCGTGACCTACGCCGCCAAGCTGGAGCGCGCCGAGGGCCGTTTGGACTGGGACGAAGCGGCGGAAGCGCTCGACCTCCGGCGACGCGCCTTCGCGCCCTGGCCCGGCGCCTGGTTCGAGGCGGCCGGCGAGCGGATCAAGGTGCTGGACAGCGAAGTCGTTGAGCGGACGAGCGGGACGCCAGGCCAGGTGCTGGACGACGCCCTGACCATCGCCTGCGGCGAGGGCGCCCTGCGCCTGGTGACGGTGCAGCGGGCCGGCAAGCAGCCCATGGCCGCGGCAGAGTTCCTGCGCGGCTTTCCGCTCGAACCCGGCATCCGGCTGCCGCTGCCGGGTTCGGCAAAGTGACCCGCTTTAAGCTCACCCTGGAGTACGACGGCGCCGCCTTCGTCGGCTGGCAGCGCCAGGATAACGGGCCCTCGGTTCAGCAGGCCTTGGAGGAAGCGGTGACCGGCTTCTGCGGCGAGATCGCGACGGTCCACGGGGCCGGCCGCACCGACGCCGGGGTCCACGCCCTGGGTCAGGTCGCGCACCTCGATCTGGAGAAGCCGACCACGGCAGAGACCCTGCGCGACGCGGTCAACGCGCACCTCAAGCCGGCGCCGGTCGCGGTGCTGGCCGCCGAGGTCGCGGCCGACGATTTCCACGCTCGCTTCTCGGCGACCGAGCGGCGCTACCTCTACCGCATCGTCAACCGCCGGCCGCCCCTGGCGCTGGAGCGCGGCCGGGCCTGGTGGGTTCCCCGTCCTCTGGACGCCGCGGCCATGCACGCCGCCGCCCAGGTCCTGGTCGGCAAGCACGACTTCTCCAGCTTCCGGGCCAGCGAGTGCCAGGCCAAGTCGCCGGTCAAGACCCTGACCGCGATCGAGGTCTCGCGCCTGGCCGAGGCGATCGAGATCCGCGCCCGGGCGCCCTCCTTCCTCCACCACCAGGTGCGCAACTTCGCCGGCACCCTGCGCCTGGTCGGCGAGGGCAAGTGGAGCGCGGCCAAGGTGAAGCAGGTCCTGGAGGCGCGCGACCGCAACGCCGCCGGCCAGACCGCGCCGGCCGAGGGGCTCTACCTGACCGAGGTGGTCTACTGATGCCGCGGGGTGCGGCCCAGGCGGCGCGGGTCCCGCTCTATATCCCGGCGCTGCTGATCGCCGCCTCGGCGGTCAGCATCCTCTCGACCGACCTCTACACCCCGTCGCTGCCGCACCTGCAGGACTACTTCGCGGCCGATGCCGAGGCGGTGCAGCTGACCATGAGCCTGAACCTGCTGGGCTTCGCCCTGATGCAGCTGGTCTACGGTCCGCTGTCGGACCGCTTCGGCCGCCGGCCGATCCTGCTGGGCGGGATGCTGGGCTTCGCGCTTTCGAGCCTGGCCTGCGCCCTGGCGCCGGACCTGGAGAGCCTGATCGCAGCGCGGGTCCTGCAGGGCGCGACCGCCTGCACCGAGGTCGTGGTCGGCTATGCGGTGATCCGCGAGCTCTACGACGAGGCCGGCGCGGTCAAGGTGCTCGGCGCCTACGGCATGGCGGTGGCCCTGGCGCCGGCGGTCGGGCCGATGATCGGCGGCCTGATGCACGTCAGCTTCGGCTGGCGCTCGAACTTCGTCCTGCTGCTCGGCCTGATCGTCCTCGTGACCCTGCTGATCTGGCGCTTCCTGCCGGAGACCCTGGCCCAACCCGACCGGGAGGCGACCCGGCCGCGGAAGATCCTTACCGGCTATGCCGCGCTTCTGCGCAACGGCCCCTACATGACCTATTCGCTGATCCTCGGCGGCACCATGGCGGCGCTCTTCGCCTTCATCACCGAAGGTCCCTTCCTCTTCATCGAGAGCCTCGGGGTCGCCACCGAGAGCTACGGCTACTACTACGCCGCCGTGGTGCTTGCCTACTTCTTCGGCGCCATGGCGGCCAACCGGGCGGCCGGCCGCTTGCCGGTCGACGGCATCGCCTTCGCTGGGCTGCTGCTCTGCGCCGTCGGTCCCGGGGTTCTCATCGCCCTGACCGCCCTGGGCCTGGTCGGGGTCCTGACCTTCACCGCGGCGCTCTCCGCCTTCGCGCTCGGGCTTGGCCTGATCTTCGCCAGCGCGCCGGTGAGGGCCTTCGACGTCTGCACCGCGGGCCGCGGCCTGGCCGCCGCCCTGCTCGGCGCCCTCGAGATCGGCTGCGCCGGCCTCGGCGCTCTGCTGGTGGCCTGGCTCCACGACGGCAGCGCCTGGGCGTTGAGCCTGACCATGGCGCTCTGCACCTTCGGGCCGCTGATCGCCTATCTGGTCCTCCGGCCCTGGCGCTTCGCGGCGGCGGGCTCGGCGCCCTGAGCCTGGCGCCGGAAGGCGCTGGGGCTCTCGCCGAAGCGGCGCTTGAAGGCGCGGGAGAAGGTTGCGATCGAGGAGAAGCCGCTGCGCACCGCGACCTCGGCGGCCGGAAGCCGGGCGTCGAGTAGCAGGCGGCGGGCGGCGTTGAGGCGCAGGCCCAGGTAGTAGGCGCCCGGGCCCATGCCGACCCGGCGGCCGAAGAGCGTCTCCAGGGTCCGCGCCGAAACCCCGACCCGCCGGGCGATGTGGGCGACCGGCAGGGGATCGTCGACGTGCCGCTCCATCAGACGGATCGCCTCGGCGACCCGCGGCTCGTGCCAGTCCAGGCGGCCGAGCGAGACCAGCGGCTGCACGTCGGTGCTGGCGTGAACCTCGTCGTAGATGAAGACGCTGGCGGTATCCAGGGCCACGCCGTAGCCCTGCCGGCTGCGGATCAGCTGCAGCATCATGTCGAAGCTGGGCGAGGCGCCGCCCGAGGTGAAGCAGGGGCCGTCGACCACGTAACGGTCCGGGCGCACCTCGACCTCGGGGAAGCGGGCGGCGAAGTCCTCCAGGTCCTCCCAGTGGGTGGTCGCGCGGCGGCCGTTCAGGAGGCCGGCCAGGCCGAGCACCCAGGCCCCGGCCTCGACCCCGCCCAGGGCCGCGCCGCGCTGGGCCGCCCGGCGGACCCCGGCCAGCAGTTTCCGCGTCGCCTGGCCGAAGACGTTGAAGCCCGCGACGACGATCAGGACAGGGCCTGTCGCCTCCGGGTCGAAGGCGCCCTCGGCAGGCAGCGTCAGGCCGCAGGTGGTCCGTGGCGCCGCGCCGTCGGGCGAGACGACCCGCCAGCGGTAGAGCTCGCGCCCGGAGACCCGGTTGGCGGCGCGCAAGGGATCCAGGGTCGAGGCCACCGAGAGCAGAGAGGACTCCGGCAGGACCAGCAGGGTGACCTCGAGCGGCCGGTCGCTGGGCTGAAAGATCATGGGATCTTCGTAATATGCAAAATCGCTATCGCAAAACGAAAAGTGCTGAATGGCGATTTGCCGCAAGCTCCGGGGCGCAAATAGGAGGAGCACGCCATGGGCCTGTCACCCAGCCGGGAGGTCTTCATCACCTGCGCCGTCACCGGCGCCGGCGAGACCACGGACAAGTCGGACAAGGTGCCGGTGACGCCGAAGCAAGTCGCCGAGGCGGCGATCGAGGCGGCCAAGGCCGGGGCCGCGGTGGCGCACTGCCACGTGCGGGACCCGGAGACCGGAAAGGGTGCGCGCGACCCGGCGCTGTTCCGCGAGGTCGTCGCCCGGATCCGGGACTCCGGCCAGGACGTGGTGGTCAACCTGACGGCCGGCATGGGCGGGGACCTGGTCCTGGGCTCGGTCGAGGCGCCGCTGCCGCCGGCCGCCGACGGCACCGACATGGCCGGTGCCAGCGAACGCCTGGCCCACGTCGCCGAGCTGCTGCCCGAGATCGCCACCATCGACTGCGGCACCATGAACTTCGGCGAAGGCGACTATGTCATGACCAACACCCCGGCCGCGCTGCGCGAGATGGCGCGCCAAATGCAGGCCCTGGGCGTGCGGCCGGAGATCGAGGTCTTCGATACCGGCCACCTGGAGCTGGCAAAATGGTTGGCCGGACAGGGCCTGCTGGACGATCCGGTCCTGGTTCAGCTCTGCATGGGCATCCCCTGGGGGGCGCCCGACGACCTGCGCACCTTCCAGGCCCTGGTCGACAACCTGCCCGAGGGTTGGATCTTCTCGGCCTTCTCGATCGGCCGCAACCAGCTGCCCTTCGTCGCGGCGGCGGCCCTGGCCGGCGGCAACGTCCGGGTCGGGCTGGAGGACAACATCTACCTGGAGCGCGGCGTGCTCGCGAGCAACGGCCAGCTGGTCGAGCGCGCGGTCACCATGCTGGAGGCCATGAACATCCGTGTGCTCGGACCGGACGAGGTCCGCGCCAAGCTCAAGCTCGAGAAGCGCTGAGGCCGGGATGACGCCGCTGCGCAAGGCCGCCTGCATCGGCGGCGGGGTGATCGGCGCCGGCTGGGTCGCACGTTTGCTGCTGAACGGCATAGACGTCACGGTCGGCGACCCGGACCCCCAGGCCGAACGCAAGGTCGGCGAGGTGCTGGCCAACGCCGAGCGGGCGCTCGACCGGCTCACCCCGGCGCCGAAGCCGCCGGCTGGCAGACTCGGTTTCGCGACCAGCATCGGGGACGCGGTGGCGGAGGCTGAGCTGATCGTCGAGAGCGTGCCCGAGCGTCCGGAAGTCAAGCGCGCGGTCTACATTGAGATCGAGGCCGCCGCCCCGCCGGAGGCGATCATCGCCTCTTCGACCTCGGGGATCCTTCCCTCGGAGCTGCAAGCCGGCTTGCAGCACCCGGATCGCCTGCTGGTCGCGCACCCCTTCAACCCGGTCTACCTGCTGCCGCTGGTCGAGCTGGTCGCCGGGCGGCAGACCGCGCCCGAGACGGTCGAGCGGGCCCGGACGATCTACCGGGACCTCGGGATGCATCCGTTGGTGATCCGCAAGGAGATCGAGGCCTTCGTCGCCGACCGCCTACTGGAAGCCGTCTGGCGCGAATGCCTCTGGCTGGTCAAGGACGGCATCGCCACGACCGAAGAGATCGACGACGCAATTCGCTTCGGCTTCGGCCTGCGCTGGGCCCAGATGGGGATCTTCGAGACCTACCGTGTGGCCGGCGGCGAGGCGGGCATGAAGCACTTCATCGCCCAGTTCGGCCCCTGCCTCAAGTGGCCCTGGACCAAGCTGACCGACGTGCCGGAACTGACCGAGGCGCTGGTCGAGACCATCGCCGCGCAGTCCGATGCGCAGTCCGGCCGGCACTCCATCCGTGAGCTGGAACGGACCCGCGACGACAACCTCGTGGCCATCCTGCAGGCGCTGAAAGGCCAGGACTGGGGCGCGGGCAAGACCCTGGCGGACTACGAGCGACGGCTTCACGAGGCGGCAGGGCGCAGCGCGGCGGAAGTCGACACGACCCGGCCGCTGCGCCTCTACGAGGCGACGGTTCGCTCGGACTGGACCGACTACAACGGCCACATGAACGAGAGCCGCTATCTCGAGGTTTTCTCGGAGGCGACCGACGCCGCGATGCGCTTCGTCGGTTGCGACCAGGCCTATGTCGCGGCCGGCGGCAGCTACTTCACCGCCGAGACCCACATCTGCCACCTGGGCGAGGCGCGGTTGCAGGAGCCGCTCTATGTCGAGAGCCAGACGCTTTCGGCCGACGGCAAGAAATGGCGCCTTTTCCACCGCCTCTACAGCGCCCGCAGCGAGGAATTGCTGGCCACCGGCGAGCACATGCTGCTGCACGTCGACCTGGAAACCCGCCGCGTGGCGTCCGCCCGCGAACCCGTCGCGGGCAGGTTGGCGGCGCTCGCGGCGGCGCAGGCCGGGCTGCCGCAGCCGGAACAGGCTGGGGCCGCGATCGGCAAGAGAGGATAGGGACATGGACTTCGCGCTGAGCCCGGAACAGGAGATGGTCGTCGAGACCGTGCGCCGCTTCGTCGAGACCGAGCTCTATCCCCACGAAGCCGAGGTCGAGCGCAGCGGCCAGGTGCCGCGCGAGCTGGGCGAGGCGATCAAGGCCAAGGTCCTCGCGCTGGGCTTCTTCGCGCCCAACCTGCCGGTCGAGGTCGGCGGCGGCGGCCTGGACCACCTGACCTTCACCCTGTTGGAGCGCGAATTGGGCCGGGCCTCCATGGCGCTGTCGGTCTTCTGGGGCCGGCCCTCGGGCATCCTCATGGCCTGTGACGACGAGCAGCGGGAGCGCTACCTGCTGCCGGCCGCGCGCGGCGAAAAATTCGATGCCCTGGCCATGACCGAGCCGGACGCCGGTTCCGATGTCCGGGGCATGAAATGCCGTGCGCGGGCCGACGGCGACGACTGGATCCTCAACGGCAGCAAGCACTTCATCAGTCACGCCGACGTCGCCGACTTCGCCATCGTCTTCGTCGCGACCGGCGAGGAGGAGACGCCGCGCGGGCCGAAGAAGAAGATCACCTGCTTCCTGGTCGACCGCGGGACGCCGGGCTTCGAGATCCGGCCTGGCTATGACTCGGTGTCGCACCGGGGCTATCACAACTGCATACTCGCCTTCGACGACTGCCGCCTGCCGTCCGGCCAGGTCCTCGGCGAAGTCCACCGCGGCTTCGATCTGGCCAACGACTGGCTCTACGGCACCCGCCTGACCGTCGCCGCGATGTGCGTCGGGCGAGCCCGGCGTGCCTTCGACCATGCTTTGAGCTATGCCGCCCAGCGCAAGCAGTTCGGCCAGACCATCGGCAAGTTCCAGGGCGTGTCCTTCAAGCTGGCCGACATGATCACCGAGATCGACGCCGCCGACTGGCTGACCCTGGCGGCGGCCTGGCGCCTGGACCGGGGCCTGCC
>JASJAL010000122.1 GCA_030067055.1 Kiloniellales bacterium
CCCAGGCCATAGGTGCGCACGATGTCCTCGTCCGCCTTCGAGGTGGTGAGGACGACGACAGGAATGCGCTGCAGGGCGGCGTCGGCCTTGATTTCCTCCAAGGCCACGCGGCCATCCTTCTTCGGCATATTGAGATCGAGCAGGATGATGCCCGGAAACGGCTCGTCTCGCAGGTGCCCAAAGGACCCACGGCGATACAGGTAATCCATCAGCTCTTCGCCATCCTTGACGAAGGTGACCGGGTTCGAAACGCAGTTCTCCTCGAACGCGTCCTTGATCATCAAACGGTCGTCCGGATCGTCTTCCGCAACGAGTATCCCTATCGAACTTTGCATGCCAACGATCCTTCCGATAGTCCGCTAGTCTTGTGATCCCGGCAACGTGACGGTGAGTGCATCGGCTTCAAGCTTTCTACGACCCGCATCGGCTATTCGCTCGTCGTACTCACGGATGAGTCGGCAGGCGGAAGGGCAACGATCTCCAGCCAGTAGTCGCTCAGGGTCTTGATCACACCGCATAGCCTGTCGAAGGTGACCGGCTTGGTGATGAAGGAGCTGACGCCCAGGCCATAGGTGCGCACGATGTCCTCGTCCGCCTTCGAAGTGGTGAGAACGACGACAGGAATGCGCTGAAGGTCGGCGTCGGCCTTTATTTCCCTCAGGGCTACATGGCCATCCTTCTTCGGCATATTGAGATCAAGCAGGATGATGCCCGGAAACGGCTCGCCTTGTAGGTGGCCGTAGGCCCCACGTCGATGCAGGTAATCCATCAGCTCTTCGCCATCATTGACGAAGGTGACCGGATTCGAAACGCGGTTTTCGGCGAACGCGTCCTTGATCATCAAGCGGTCATCCGCATCATCTTCGGCTACGAGAACACTTATTGAGCTGTGCATGCCAGCGATCCTTCCGATAGTCCGCTAGTCCTGTGAAACCGGTAAAGTGACGGTGAAGACGGCGCCTTGGTCCGGGCGGCCATCCGCATCTATGTCGCCGTGATGGCGTTCGACGATCTTCCGGCAGGTGGCAAGCCCGATCCCGGTTCCATCGTACTCTCCCCGACCATGAAGGCGCTGAAAGATGGTGAAGATCTGGGCCTTGTACTTGTTGTCGAAGCCGATCCCGTTGTCGGTAAAAGTAAATCGACAGATATCCGCACCTGATTGCGGCACGGACGCCGGCTCAATCGCCACCTGGATGCGGATTTCCGGTTTTTGATCTCGTCTGGAGAACTTGAGGGCATTGCCGAGCAGGTTCTGAAAGAGCTGGCGCATCTGCATTGCATCGGCATCGATTGTAGGAAGATCGTCGACGAGGATCTCGGCATCGGTTTCCTCGATCGCGACCTGGAGATCGGAAATCACCCCGGCGACGACGGTATTTAGGTCCGTTGGCTGGAACGGCCGGGCGTTCGTCGTCACCCGCGAGAAATCGAGAAGATCGTTGATCAGCTGTCGCATCCGGACGACAGCATTTCCCATCCGATCCACGAAAACCTTTGCTTCGTCCGGAAGCTCATCGGCGTATTTCTGCGACAAGCGGCTGCCGAAGGCCTCGATCTTGCGGAGCGGCTCCTGCAGATCGTGCGAAGCGACGTAGGCGAAGTCCTGAAGCTCGCGATTGGAGCTCTCCAGCTTCTTCGTGTATTCGCGAAGGCGTTGCTCGTGGCGCTCGAGATCGGAAATATCCTGATAGGTCGCGATCGAGCCGCCGTTCGGCATGGGTTCGTGCATCACCGCGATCACCCGCCCGTCCCGCAGGTGCTGTTTCAGCGTCGCCCGCTCCCGGCGTTTCGCATGGTCGGGCCGCTCGGTGATGGCGCGCTCGGCTTCCTCCGTAGTGTAGTTTCCGATCGAGACGCTGTACTCCATGATTTCCCGAAGCTTGATGCCGGGCTTCACGATTTCCGGATCGAAGCCGTACATCTCCAGATAGCGCCGATTGCAGACCAGGAGGGTTTGTTCGTCGTCGAACATGCATAGGCCCTGGACCATGTAGTTCAGCGCCGTATCGAACTGAATGTTCTTTCTGCGTAACTCCTGCGTCATCCGCAGAATGTCAGCTTCTCGTTGCTTCAGCTCCGTGATGTCCGAGCGAATCCCGACGATCCCGCCATCTTCGGTCCGCTTTTCGTGAATCAGAATCCAGCGCCCGTCGGCCAGCTGGACTTCGTAGGGCGCATCAGGGTTCCGATGCTGCTTCAGGCGCCAGTTGAAGAATTCATCCCGTCCCATCGCTCCGGTGTTGAAGCCGGCCCGGTCCACCCCTTCGCGAAGCATCGCCTCGAACGAGGCACCCGGCGCTATGAGGTCAGCAATGTGCGGATTGAATTCCACGTACTTGCGATTGTAGATGACGAGCCGGTCGTCGGCGTCGTAGAGCGCGAACCCATCCGCCATCCCCTCGAGCGCATGGGTCATACGCTCACGCGCGAGGTATGCCAAATGCGCCGCATCCTCGTTCAGGCTCGCAGTTTCGCGATCCTCGCTGACGACACGGACGGTTTCGACCAGAGATCCGTTTTCCAGGCAGGCGCGCGTAATCTCCAGCTGCTGCCCGCTTGGGTTTTGAAGCTCGAAACTGGAGATCCTGCCGGCCTGGATCTGCCGCGTAATCAACAGAACGCGACTTTCGATCCTTTCCGGGCTCAGGTTGTTTCGCGTGAGGTTGAGTCGAATCAAGTCCTGGATCGATCGCCCAGGACATACATCTTCGTCCGAATAGCCAAAAAGACTGGCATAGCGAGAGTTGCACTGGACGAGCGACAGGCTCGCGTCGAAGAGCGCAAGGCCGACCTTGGCGCCTTCCATCAGATCAGCCAGGCTTCTTGTCGTGTCGGACGAAGCCTCGGCGGGCTCCGCGCCAAATTGAGTCCTTTTAATATTTGCGCCAGCCATAGTTTGCGCCCCAATATTCAACTAAACGATAGGTTACTTAATGATCGCGACGATCTGATTAACGAAGCGGTGACCTCTCATAATGTGCTCGGCAGATGCAGCGCCATCTGTGGGAAGTACCAGACGAGAAAAAGCATCAGAATCATGAGCATAAACAGCGGTGCAGCAGCACGGGCGATGTAGAGGATGTCGAGTTTTGTCATCGATTGAATGACGAATAGATTGAAGCCGACGGGCGGCGTGATCTGGGCGGTTTCGACAAGGATGACGAGAAAGATTCCGAACCAGATCGTATCGATTCCGGCCTGTCGGATCATGGGCTCTATTACGGCCATGGTGAGAACTACGGCCGAGATTCCGTCAAGGAACATGCCGAGAATTATGTAGAAGATCCCGAGCAGCAAGAGAAGCTGACCCGAGCTGAGATTGAGAGTCGAGATCGCCTCCGCGATGCTTCGCGGAATACCCGTGTAGCCCATCGACAAGGTCACGGTAGCCGATCCCGCGAGTATCAGCCCGATCATGCAGGAGGTCTTGAGCCCGCCCTTCACGCCCTCGACGAAGGTGGCGACGGACAGGCTCCCATCGAGATGCGACAAGGCCAAGGCGCCCAGGACGCCGAGAGCGGCCGCCTCTGTCGCCGTCAGGAAGCCGAAATAGATCGACCCCAGAATGACGCCGATCAAGCCGATCAGAGGCAGCAGCGAGAGGGCCTGGGACAGCCCGGCCGCCGACGCCTCCTCTTCCTCCGCGACCGTTGAAGCCTCGCCCTTCGCAAGCGACCACAGTGCGACATAAGCGACGAAGAGGAGCGCCAAGACCACTGCTGGTCCAATTCCGGCCATGAAGAGCTTGGGAATGGATTCGTTGATGCTCACGCCATAGACGATCAAGATGATCGAGGGTGGCATCAGCAAACCCAGGGTGCCGGCCCCGGCCAGGCTGCCAACCGCCATCGACTCCGGATAGCCCCGTCGTCTGAGCTCGGGCAAGGAGATCTTGCCGACCGTCGAGACCGTGGCGGCGGATGACCCGGAGATCGCAGCGAAGAGCGTACAGCCAGCAATGTTCACGTGAAGCAATCGACCCGGCAGATGCCGAACGATTGGCGCAAGACCGCTGAAGAGCCGCGATCCCATGCCCGAGCGGGTGAGGATCTCTCCCATCCAGACGAATAAGGGCAGGGCCACCAGGGGCCAGCTGGAAAGGGAGCTCCAGATCGTCGTCGCCATCGCGTCGCCGGCGGGACGCGTCGTGAGGAGTTCGATCCCGATAAGGCCGACGCCGAGAAGAGCCAAGCCGACCCAAACCCCACCGCCCAGGAGGACGAGGAGAGTGGCGACGTAAAGGGCGATGGTTAGGGTTTCCCAGCTCATTTCAGATTCAGGAAGCTTGAGCCGCGGGGATAGGGCGGCGTAAGTCTTGAACGCTCTCAATCAGAGAGTCCGCCAGGGCAATCGCGAAGAGGACGGATCCCAGTGCCATGCCGGATTGCGGAATCCAAAGGGGTGTCGCGTCGGCACCCTGGCTGATCTCGCCGATTTGGTAAGACACCTGCGCCATCCGACACATAAAGACGGCCAGCAAGCTCGCGAGACCGAAGCCAACCGCCAGGCAAATGAGCTCCGCCGTGCGACGCCGCGCGCCGCCCAAGCGGTCGATCAACAGCGAGACGCGGATGTGGGCGGCGTTGCGGAAGGCATAGGCAAGAGGCAGGAAAAAGCTGTTGGCCATGGCATAACCGGCAAGCTCCGGTGCCCCCGCGAGAGGGGCCGCCATCCAGCGGAAAACTGCCTGGGCAACGACCAGGACAACGATCCCGATCAGGCAGAGCCCACCGACCGCAGCGCCCAAAGCGTAAAGGGCGTCAACGACGCCGCGGGTCCCAGCCACGATTTTGCCCCTGGTTTCAGCGGCGTTCTGCGAACTGCCGATTGCTGCGGTAGACCGACAGCACGCCCTGGCCGGCACTGCCCGCTTCTTCGAGCCACTCTTCGGTCATCTTCTTGCCGATTTCCTTGACCCCGCGCGCCAGTTCCTCGCTCGGCGGCAGGACCGACATGCCGTTCTCCTGCAGGGTCACGAGGTATTGATCGGCCAGCTCTTCCGACCTGGCCCAGCCGGCGGCCTCCGCCATCGCTGCGGCGCCACGGACGAGGTCACGCGTCCTCTGGTCGAGACCATCCCAGGCTTCCTTGTTCACGAAGACCATGTTCTTCGGAAGCCAGGCCTGGAGATTGTAAAAGTGCGACAGATGTTCCCAGACCTTACGGTCGACTCCCGTCGCGCCCGAGGTAATGAGCGAGTTCGCCACGCCGGTCGCCAAAGCCTGCGACAGCTCCGCGGTCTCGATCTGCGTCGGGGTCGCGCCCATCAGCTGAGCAAGCCGCGACGTCGCGGGGTTGTAGGCGCGGAACTTCATGCCACGCATATCGCGGACAGCGTTGATCGCCCTGTCCGCATAGAGGCCCTGAGGGGGCCATGGCGTCGCATAGAGAAGGACCAAGTTCTGTTCGGCCAGCAGCCTCTCGATCTCCGGTTTGGAGGATTGGTAGAGGCGCCAAGCCTGGTCAAAGCTGGTGGCCAGGAAGGGAACCGCATCGATGCCAAAGATCGGGTTCTCGTTCGACAGCGCCGACATGAGACGTTCGCCGATCTGCGCCTGACCCGTCTGAACCGCCCGCTTGATCTCTCCACCGGAGAAAAGCGAACCTCCAGCATGGACGACGATCTCGAGCTCCCCGTTGGTGGCCCGCTGGACGGCCTTCGCAAACATCATGGCGGTCTGGGAGTGGAAATTGCCCGGCGCATACGCCATGGGCATATCCCACTTCTCGCCCGCTGTGAGCGACGTGATGGGCGCGCAAACCGTGACCGCGATGGAAAGAACCAAAGAGCGAACCAGGTGTCTCATCTTCTGACGTTCCGTCATGTCATTTGGAATGGTCTCTAGGCGCAAGCCATCCTCCCGACAAAACGTCAATTAACAATTAAAAGAAAATTGACAGATTCCTAAGGCAAAAAGAATAGAGCGGTCTATTTTTAATTGTAAATTAGTTTTTCGACGCCATAACGATGAAAATCACTGAATATCGGTTCTACTTCTCAAATATAGAAGAAATCATCTAGTCTGATGCAGAACATTACACGCACGGCGCCCAGCCTTATTGTGCCTACACTGCTGGCCATTGTTGTATTCAGTGGCATAGTATTTCCACAGCTGGCGGCGCTGGCGGCGCCCTTCGTCTTTCCTTCGCTTTTCATCCTCCTGACATTCTCCCTGTCGCTGTCCACGGATCAGCCCATCACCGTCTTAACCAAGCCGGATCCCGCGGTCTGGGGCATCATGCTTTGGCAGATGGCCTTCATTCCTCTGATGGTCATCCTTATCGGCTGGGCCTTCCACCTGCCGGCCGATCTGCACTTGATGCTGCTGGCCACGGCGGTGTCGGGAACCGTCTTTGCGGCACCGACGATCGCTCACCTCTTGAAGCTTGATAGTCGCCTGCCAATTAACGGCATGGTGCTGTCGACCTTCTTGATGCCGGTGACGCTCTTCGTTTTCGGCAAGGCTCTGGGCGGCGCCGGGTTGGATATTTCCATTTCCCAGTACGTGTCGCGCGTCGGGCTCTTTCTCCTGCTGCCCCTCCTACTGTCCATCCTGATCAACTGGTTCGTCAGGGGCCTGCCGGAGCCCCGCACCTCGAAGATATTTGCCGCCCTTCGTATCGGGGCGATCGCATCGCTGGTCGTCTTCGGGGTCGGCATCATGGACGGGGTGGCGGATAAATTCGCGACCGATCCGGACCGGGTCGTCATGTTCTTGCTGATCGCGATCGGCTTCGCGGTGGCGACGGTTCTCGGCACGATCTTCCTGTTCTGGTCGGTTGGCTGGGATCTCATGATTGCAGCCGCGATCCTGAGCGTTTATCGAAATATCGGTCTCACCTACGCTCTCATCGGAACGGCGGCTGGGGACGACTTCGCGATCTATGTCGGCGTATCCCAGATCCCGATGTTCCTTTCACCGCTCCTGATTCATGTCCTCCACCAGTTTGGGTGGATCGGCAGCGATTCGGCGGGTCGAAGGGCCACGGACTTTCCGCGCCTGTAGGTAACCGCAGGACTTCGTCGCTGGACGCGGTCCGATCTTGACCATTTCCGACGAAACCGTCAGGCCGATTCCGTAGCGAAGGAGCAAAGCCAGGGCCTCCGGGCAGGTCGTCCGGCGACCACGCGCCGCCGGCCCGCGGCCCAGTCCAGATGAAGCGGAAGGCCACCGCCCGAGGAGGGGAACTTGCCCAAGGTACTGATCGCCGACAAGATGAGCTCGCTCGCCGCCGAGCTGCTGAGAAAGCGAGGCTTGGACGTCGATGTCGCAGTTGGCCTCGCGCCCGAGGCCCTGATCGACCGTCTCGGCGACTGCGACGGTCTCGTGGTCCGCTCGACCACGAAGGCGACCTCCGAGGTCATCGCCGCGGCCGACAGCCTCAAGGTCATCGGCCGCGCCGGTATCGGCATCGATAACATCGACCTGCCGGCCGCCACCCGGCGCGGCATCGTGGTCATGAACACCCCCGACGGCAACTCGGTTACGACGGCAGAGCACACCATTGCCATGATCATGGCTCTGGCCCGACAACTTCCTGCGGCCGACCGGTCGACCCGTACCGGCAAGTGGGAGAAGTCCCGGTTCATGGGCGTCGAGCTCGCCGGCAAGACTTTGGGATTGGTCGGCTGCGGCAACATCGGTTCGATCGTTGCCGACCGGGCCTTCGGCCTGAAGATGCGCGTGGTCACCTACGACCCCTTCCTGTCACCGGACCGGGCGCTCAAGCTTGGCGTGGAGAAGGTCGATCTCGACGCACTGCTGGCCCGGGCCGACTTCGTATCGCTTCACGTGCCGCTGACCGACCAGACCCGCGGCGTGATCGACGCCGACGCGCTGGCCAAGACGAAGCGGGGCGTGCGCATTATCAACTGCGCGCGCGGTGGTTTGGTGGTTGAAGAGGACCTGGAAGCGGCCATTCAATCCGGCCATGTCGCAGGGGCGGCGCTCGACGTCTTTTCCGAGGAGCCCGCGCGCGACAACCCGCTGTTCGGGCTGGAGCAAGTCATCGCCACCCCGCACCTCGGCGCCTCGACCAGCGAGGCCCAGGAAAAGGTTGCCGTCCAGGTGGCCGAGCAGATCGCCGACTTCCTGACGACCGGAGCCGTGACCAACGCCCTCAACATGCCATCCCTGACCGCCGAAGACGCGGCCCGTCTCAAGCCTTACATGACGCTGGCGACCCAGCTCGGCTCCTTCGCCGGACAGCTCACCCGGAGCGGTATCAAATCGGTCAAGGTCGAATACGAGGGCCAGGTCGCCGGGCTCAATACCCGGCCGCTCACCCAGGCGGCGCTCGCCGCCCTCCTGGCCCCGATCCTCGACTCGGTGAACATGGTCAACGCACAGGTGATCGCCCGGGAGCGAGACATAGACCTGCACGAGATCCGGCATGAGAACGACTGCAGCTATCAGACCCTGATGCGGCTCAGCGTGCTGACCGAAACCCAGGAACGGGTCGTGGCCGGCACCCT
>JASJAL010000123.1 GCA_030067055.1 Kiloniellales bacterium
GCGGGACAGCAGATCCAGCTCCAGGTCGCCGACGCGCAGATGGGTTTCCGCGCCGCTGACGCTGCCGCGGCGGAGCAGGACTTCGATCCTGGCCAAGAGCTCTGAGAAGGCGAAGGGCTTGACTAGGTAGTCGTCGGCGCCGCCGCGAAGGCCCTTGACCCGCTCCTCGACGCTGCCCATGGCGCTGAGGAAGACGATGGGCAGTTCCTTGCCGGTGCTGCGCAGGGTCTCGACCAGGGACAGGCCGTCCAGGCCCGGCAGCATGCGATCGACGATGGCCAGATCGAAGTCCTCGCTGGCGGCCATGAGCAGGCCTTCCTTGCCGTCGTTTGCCACCGTGGCGCTGAAGCCCGACTCCTTCAGGCCCTTGGCGATATAGCCTGCCGTCTCTTTGTCGTCTTCGACGATCAGTACGCGCATTTCACCTTTTTCGTTCGCGGCGGTGCCGGGGTCTCACCCAAGGCAAGCGCCCCGTCGTTCCGGATTGGATCCATTCTAGCACGTTCTGCCGGGCTGGCGTGAAGCCGACCCAAAAACGACCGCGTCGGACGTGCCATCCTGGCAGTCCGACGCGGAAACCCTCTGGTTCTGGTTAGGAGAGGAGGGTATGTCCAGTTCTAAGCGTTCCTCAGCCGCAGGGCGAAGAAGGTCTCGACGCCGTCCCGGGAAACCAGGAGCGTCACCACCTCCAGACCCTCGGCCTTGATTTGTTCGATCTCGCGCTTGGCGTCGGCTGCCGTCTCGACGGCCTCCGAAGCCAGGCTGCGAATGATGTCGCCGCGACGCAGGCCCTCGCGGGCCGCCAGGCTGTCGCGCTCGACGCTCAGGATCACCACGCCTTCGACGTCCTCGTCGACACCGAAACGGGCCCGGCTCTCGGCGGTCAGGGTTGCGACCGTAAGGCCGGTGCCGGAGAGCAAGACTTCGTCACTGTCATTCGCACCGCCGAGCGCGGCCAGCTTCCGCGCGCCAGGCGCACGGCCGGTCACGACCTCCAGGGTCTCGCGCTCGCCATCGCGCCAGATCTCGACCTCGACGGTCTTGCCGACCTCGGTGAAGGCGACCAGCCGGGGCAGATCCTTGAGGTCCTCGACGGCCTTGCCGTCCCAGGACAGGATCACGTCGCCGGTCTCCAGCCCCGCCTCGGCCGCCGGGCTTTCCGGCGTGACGGAAGAGATGAGCGCCCCCTTGGCCTCGTCGAGGCGGAAGCCCTCGGCGAACTCCGGCGTGACCGCCTGGATCCGGACGCCCAACCAGCCCCGATCGACCTTTCCATGCTCGCGCAATTCGGCAACGACCTTGCTCGCCACCTCGGAGGGGATCGCAAAGCCGATGCCGACGCTGCCGCCGTTCGGCGAATAGATCGCGGTGTTCACGCCGATCACCTCGCCGTCCATGTCGAAGGTCGGACCGCCCGAATTGCCCTTGTTGATCGGCGCATCGATCTGCAGGAAGTCGATGATGCTGCCGCCGGGCAGGTCGCGCCCACGGGCCGAAACGATGCCGGCGGTCACGGAACCGCCAAGGCCGAAGGGATTGCCGACGGCGATGACCCAATCACCGGGCCGGACCGCCTCAGAATCGCCGAAGGCAACAGAGGGGAGGGCCTCCTCCGCTTCGACCTTGAGCAGGGCCAGGTCGGTTTTCTCGTCCTGGCCAACGAGATCGGCCGCCAGAGACCGGCCGTCATGGAAAGTCACGGTGATTTCATCGGCCCCGGCGATCACGTGACGATTGGTCACCACGTAGCCTTCGGGATCGACGACAAAGCCAGAGCCAAGGCCGCGCTGCTCTTGCGGGCCGCCAGGCAGCTCAGGGCTATCCGGGCCGAGAAAGCGCTCGAAGAAGTCGCGCAGGGGATGGTCCTCGCCGAAGGGCATAAGCTCCTCGCCGCCGGGACCTTCGAAGCGGACCGATGGTCCGCCGCTCTTGACGATCGACACGTTGACCACCGCCGGCGCGACCTTCTCGGTCAGGTCGGCGAAGCTCTCCGGCGCGGGGCGCGCCATGGCCGTCTGGGTGCCGGCCAGCGCGAAGACCACAAGGCCGGCGACCATGACCTTGCCGGTCACGGCCTGCTTCAAATTCCTTTCACGTGTCAGGGGGAAGATCTGCCCCATTTGTCTTTTCCTCCATCGTGTCATGGCTAAGGATCACAAGTTCCAAGACACGAAGACTTTCACCCTCTTGATAGGGGAAGATGGGTAGCGAGTCCTTGCCGCGACCTTACGGCTACATTAACAATTTTTCATGTTTCTGAGCTCAAATATAATATTTAAATCAATGACTTGAGGATTTTGCCGCGGGACGCGATCAAGCCTCGGACAGGGTTGTTGATCTTGGACGGAAAGTCCCAAGCCGGCCTAGCCGATTTGGCGGAACCGAAGGCTCGCCACGCGACGCTCCCTCGAGGCTTGGGAGGCGGCCCCCAAGACCGGCAAGTGCGTCGGGATCCAGTGGGTTTTCGCCGGGTAAACGACCGGAATCTCGCCCTCAGCGGCCCCCGGTCCCCTGGTCCGCCGCGCAGTTCTGGTCCAGGTAGCCGTCGAAGATGGAATCGGCCCGGGCCAGGATCAGCGGGTCGACATCCGTCACCGCCGCCGGATCCTTGTGAGGGTAAGAAAACTGCGAAAGCAGGTGCCGCATGCAATTGAGCCGGGCCCGCTTCTTGTCGTCCGACTTGATTACCGTCCAGGGTGCCCAGTCGCGATTCGTGGCGAAAAACATCTCCTCGCGGGCTTCCGTGTAGTCGTGCCACTTGTCGACCGACGCCAGGTCGATCGGGCTGAGCTTCCAACGCTTTAGCGGATCGGTGCGGCGCTTGGCGAAGCGCCGGCCCTGCTCCTCGCGGGTGACCGCGAACCAGTACTTGACCAGGCGGATGCCGTGCTTGACCAGCAAGCGCTCGAACTCCGGCGTTTCCTCGAGGAAGGCCTGGCATTGCTCACGCGAGCAGAACCCCATAACGCGCTCGACCCCGGCACGGTTGTACCAGGAGCGGTCGAAGAGCACGATCTCGCCGGCCGAGGGCAGGTGCTCGACGTAGCGCTGGAAGTACCATTGGCTGCGTTCCTGGTCGTTGGGCTTGGCCAGGGCGGCGATCCGCGCGCCGCGCGGATTGAGATGCTCGGTCAGGGTCTTGATGGTACCGCCCTTGCCCGCCGCGTCGCGGCCCTCGAAGACGACGACGATCCGCTCGCCGTTGGCCTTGACCCAATCCTGCAGCTTCAGCAGCTCGATCTGTAGGTTGCGCTTCTCGCGCTCGTAGGGCCCGCGCTTGAGGCGGTCGGCATAGGGGTAGTTGGCTTCGCCGCTGGCGGTCCATTGGGCGAGATAGTCGTCGTCCAGGGCAGGTTTCGGCCGTGCCGTGCCGCCGGAACTCGCCGGGTTCTCGTCGCTGGGTGCCGAATCGCTGCAATCCTTGCTGCTCATGGCAGAAATCCTTCTTGGATTTTTTCAGGCGGGTTCGGTGCCGAAGTCGGCGGGCGAGGTGACCTCGAGGAGCTCCATGTCGTCGGAGCAGGCGGTCAGCTCGTGCCGGATCCCCGGCGGCTGCAGGACGCAGTCGCCCGGCTTCAGGGTAACCTCGCCCTGGCCCTCATAGTCGAAGCGGGCCCAGCCCTTGAGGACGTAGACCATCTGGAATTCCAGGGCGTGGCGGTGCGGGCCGGTGCCGTCCTCGCAGGGCGCACTGGCGCGGATGACCTGGGCGTGGTAGCGGCCGCCGGTCGCCTCGGAAAGTCCAAGGTCGCGGTATTCGAAAAATGACCGGAGCCCCCCGCCTTCAAAGGCGGCGTCCTCCCCCCGGCTGATGGCGAATTTCTGATCCTGGCCGGCCATGAAGCTCTCCCCAACTTCCCCTCAGAGATACCAGGCGTACTCCCTTAGCGAGATTTCGTTCATGAAGTCCCGGTACTCGTTGCGTTTGGTCGCGGCATAGAGCTCAAGGTACTCCGGTCCAAGGTAGCTGCCCAGAATCTTTGCCGTCTCGATGCGATCGAGCGAGGTTGGCACGTCGAGCGGCAAGTCGGGATCCACCGTCTCGCAGGCGTTGCCCTCGCTCGCCGGTCCCGGATCGATCTTGTTGGCGATCCCGTGATGGATGCCGGCGAGGATCGCCGCCAGGACCAGGTAGCTGTTGGCGTCGGCGCCGGCGAAGCGATGCTCGATGCGCCGGCTGTCGGGCGGGCCGGTCGGGATCCGGAAGGCGACCGAGCGGTTGTTGGCGCCCCAGGAGCGGTTGACCGGCACGAAGAGGTTGGGCCCGAAGCGGCGGAAGGCATTCACGTTGGGCGCGTAGATCGCCATGGCCTCGGCCATGGTCGCCATCAGGCCGCCGATCGCGTGCTGCAGGGTCTTGCTGCCCAGCGGGCTCTCGTCAGCGAAGACGTTGCGGCCCTGTTTGTCCAGCAGACTGACGTGGACGTGCATGCCGTTGCCGGTCTGCTCCAGGAAGGGCTTGGGCATGAAGCTGGCTTCGACGCCGTGGCGCTGCGCCACCGACCGGATGATGTGCCGCAGCAGCGCCGCATGGTCGGCGGCGGCGATGGCGTCGTCGACGTGGTGTAGGTTGATCTCGTACTGCCCCGGGGCGAACTCGGCGGTGGCGATGTTCGCCGGGACCTTCTGCGCCTCGCCGGCGGCCTCGACATCGCGCAGAAAGTCGGCGAAGCCGTCGATCTCCTGGATGCCGTAGACCTGAAGGCTGGCCTCGCGCCGGCCGGTCTTGGGAGAGATCGGCGGCTGCGGCAGGCCGGCCGCGTCCCGCTCCGGGTCGAGCAGGTAAAACTCCAACTCGAAGGCGACAACCGGGGTCAGACCGAGCTCCTCGAAGCGCTCGAGGACGCCGATCGCGACGTTGCGCGGATCGACCGGCGAGGGCGTGCCCTCCGGCGTGGTCATGGTCATCAGGACCTGGCCGCGCGGCTCCTCGGCCCAGGGTACGGGGACCAGGGTCCCGGGGACCGGCACCAGGGTGCCGTCGGGGTCGCCGTCGGTGAAGCCCCGGCCGGCCGGATCGGTGTTGGCGCCGGTCACGTCGAGCAGGAAGACTGACTCGCAAAGCTGAAGGCCGCCGGTGAAGAGCTTCTCCGCATCGGCCATGGGATAGCGCTTGCCGCGCACGATGCCGCAGAGGTCGGTCAGGATCGCGTCGACGTAGCGGGTTTCGGGGTGGGCGGCCTGGAAGGCCTTGAACTCGGCGGCGGGCGTGGTCTTGGAGCGTGCCTTCTTCATACCGTGGCGTTGCCGCACCTTTCTAGTATTTGTCCATAAGACGATAGTAGAGATTGGCCGATCTCAACAGCCAAAGCCGCAGGGCCGGCAGGGGAAAGCGCCGGGCCGGACCGCGCAGGATCTCCGGCAGCTCGGCCTCTGGTTCCGCCGCGCCGGCGATGATCCGGGCCAGCGCGCGGCCGGTCCAGGGCGCCGCGTTGACCCCGGCCCCGTGGTAGCCGAAGCCGTAGAAGACGCTCGGGTCGTCCTCCAGCCGGCCGACCGCCGGGATCAGGTCCCGGGTCAGGCAGACGAAGCCGCGCCAGAAGTGGCTGACCTCGACCTCGCGCCAGGCCGGGAAGACCTCGCCCAGGCGCCGGGTCATCCAGGCCTGCATCCGCGCGCCGGCTTCGGGCGTGCCGCTGGTGTCGCCGCGGGCGCCGAACAGCAGCCGCCGGTCGGGCAGCATACGGTAGTAGAACAGCAGCGTACGCGTATTGGTAATGGGGTTCTGCGTACGCCAAGCCTGGGCGGCCAGTTCGGCGTCGGTCAGCGGTCTTGTGGTGATGATGTTCGAGATCACCGGAAGCGTACAGTCGGTGAAGGCCGGGTTGATGGCCTCCGGGGTAAAGCCGTTGGTCGCCAGGAGCACCCGGCGCGCTTTCAGCTGTCCGCCTTCGGTCTCAAGCAAGTGCTGGTTCCCGACCTTGGTCCAGTCGCGCACGAAGCTAAAGGGGTGCAGCTTGGCGCCGCGCAGCAGGGCGGCTTGGGCCAGGCCGCGGGCGTACTTCAGGGGATGCAGCCCGAATCCCGAGCGGATCAGCAGGGCGCCGAAGTTCTCGGTCGAGGCATGCCCGACGCGCTGGAACTCCTCGGCCGGCAGGACCTCGGTCTCGAAGCCGAACTGGCCGCTGAGCAGTGCCGCCTCGGTCTCCAACTCCTCCTGGCGCGAGGCCTGGTGGGCGACCATGAAGACGCCGTCGCCCTGGCGGTCGAAGTCGATGCCCTCGTCGCGTTCCAGCGCCAGGGCCAGCTCCAGGCCGTCTTTCTGGGCATCGAAGAAGGCCTTGGCCGCTTCCAGGCCGTGGCGCAGGATCAGTTCCTTGGTCGACAGCTTGGTCGGCGCCATGGTGCAGAAGCCGCCGTTGCGGCCCGATGCGCCCCAGCCGACGTGGCCGGCTTCGAGGACCCTGACGTCGATCTGGTGGTCGCGGGCTAGGTGGAGGGCCGCCGAAAGGCCGGTGAAGCCGCCGCCGATGATCGCAACGTCGCAGCTCTCGCTTCCCGACAGGGGCGCCAGCCGCTCCGGCCCCGGTAAGCTGGCTTCCCAGTAGCTCTCCACCGGGTTCCGGAAGTCGTACATCGCCGGGTCGTAGAGGCGGTAGGCGGTTTCCTCCATGAGCGTTCTGCCACCCGCGCGGGGCGACCTCCGAATGGCTGGGCTGGGCGGGCGCGACCGGTACGGCGCGGCCCGATCGTCGCGAATCGTGATATCAGGGCCGGATTATCTTCATTTTCGGTTACCGGCCGCAAGCCATGACCCGCCTTCGCGAGACCGATCTCTACCCGCCGATCAAGCGCTTCCTCCAGGCCCAGGGCTACGAGGTCAAGGGCGAGGTTGCCGACTGCGACGTCGTCGCCTGCCGCGACGGCGAGGATCCGGTCGTGGTCGAGCTCAAGACCGCCTTCTCCCTGCCGCTGATCTTCCAGGGCATCCGGCGCCAGGCGATGACCGACATGGTCTACCTGGCGGTCGCGCAGCCCCGGGCGGATGCCGGCTTGCGGGCCTGGCGCCGGCAGTCGCGCGACATCGTGAAGCTCTGCCGTCGGCTGGGCCTCGGCCTGATCACGGTTGCGCTCGACGACTCGGCGCCGGGCCTGGTCGAGGTGCTCCTGGATCCGGCGCCCTACCACCCGCGCAAGAGCCCGCAACGAAAGGGGCGGCTGCTGCGCGAGTTCCAGCGCCGCGTCGGCGACCCCAATTGCGGCGGCAGCAGCAAGCGGCGCCTGGTCACCGCCTACCGCCAGGATGCGCTACGCTGCGCCAGCTACCTGGGCAGGGACGGCCCTGCGAAGCTGGCCGAGATCCGCGCCGCCACCGGCGTCGCCGACGCCGCCCGGATCCTCCAGCGTGACGTCTACGGCTGGTTCCAGCGGGTCGAGCGGGGCGTCTACGCGGTGACGCCCTTGGGCCGGCGGGATCTGGTGGTCTACGCTGACGTGTTGGCGGGCCTCGGTCTCGCCGGCCCCGCTTCCCAGGAGGCCGAAGGACGGACCCATGAACATCAGACCGGCAGCCCGGCCTGATCTCGACCGCGTTCGGGATTGCGCCCGTCAGGCCTATGCGCTCTACGTGCCGCGCATGGGCAAGGAGCCGGCGCCGATGGTCGCCGACTTCGAGGCCCAGATCGGCGCCGGCAAGCTCCATGTCGTGGAACTGGAGGGCGAGGTCGCGGGCTTCGTCGTGTTCTATCCTCGCGGAGATCACCTTCACGTCGAGAACGTGGCGGTCCTGCCGAGTGCGCAAGGCAAGGGGATCGGGAAGGCGCTTCTGGGCTTTGCCGAAGACGAGGCGAGGCGTCTCGGTCTTCCCGCCGTCGAGCTCTACACCAACGTCAAGATGGTCGAGAACCAGGCCTTCTATCCGGCGCTGGGATACGTGGAAACCAACCGCCGCGAAGAAGACGGCTTCTCGCGCGTCTTCTACCGGAAGGAGCTATAGTCAACTTCGTAGCTCGCGCGAGCGTTCCCCTGCAGCGCGACAATCCTGATGGAGGACCCGTGCCGGACGCGCTCTACCGCCGCATCGAGGACAAGACCGAGGACCTGGTCGCGTTGACCCGCGAGCTGGTGCGCATCCCGACGGTCAACCCGCCGGGCGAGGCCTATACCGACTGTGCCGAGGCGCTGGGGCGGCGGCTGGCGGCGCGGGGCTTCGAGGTCGACTACCACCGGGCCGAGGGTGTGGTCGCTGACTCCGCGCGCTATCCGCGGACCAACGTCGTCGCCCGGATCGAGGGCAAGCGTCCGGGGCCTTGCGTTCATTTCAACGGCCACATCGACGTGGTCCCGGCGGGTCTAGGCTGGACTTACGATCCCTTTGGCGCCGAGCTCCACGAAGGCCGGATCTACGGCCGCGGCACCTGCGATATGAAGGGCGGTCTGGCGGCGGCGGTGATCGCCGTCGAGGCGCTGCTCGAGGCGGAATCGGACTGGCCCGGCGCGATCGAGATCTCCGGCACGGTCGACGAGGA
>JASJAL010000111.1 GCA_030067055.1 Kiloniellales bacterium
GGGGGGGATTCTGATGACACAGATCGCGCTGACGCGGGCGAGCCAGCTGATCCAAGTCACCGATACCCTGGAACGTCTCGGCGGATCGCCGGAGAGGGTGCTCGAGCAGGCGAAGCTGCCGATGTGGCACTACTGCGATCCGGACGACCTGATCCCCAGGCACCACATTCACGCGCTCATGCAGCAAGCCGCCCGAAGCCTGGGCAGCCCGACCATCGGACTGCAGGTCGGCTCGCACAGCAGCGTCTCCAGCCTGGGCACCTTCGGCAGGCTGGTCGCGAACGCCCTCACGATCCATGACGCGTTTCAGACCTTCTGCCGCTTGCTTCACCTGCATACCTCCGACTGTCACAACTGGATGACCGAGGCGGGCGACGAGGTCTGGTTCTGCCGCAGTCCGTATCTCGGCCCAAAGGTCGGCCGCCTGCACATGGAACAGTACGGGCTGATGCGGCTGATCGAATACGGGCGCTTGGCGGCCGGCCCCTCCTGGCGGCCGGCCAAGGTCTGCCTGCAAATGCATGAAGCGCCGCCACGCGAACTGAGGGAAGCGCTCGGCGAGCCCGAGATAAATATCGGTCAGAGATTCACCGGCGTCGCCATCCCGCGCGCCTTCCTCGCACTGCCGCCGCGGTGGTCCGGCACGACGCCGCGCGCAGGCACCGATCAGAATGAACAACGGCTTCGGCACACGGCGCCGGCGACCAGCTTCCCCGACGCGCTGCGCCAAGTGGCCCGGACCTTGATGAAGGAAGGCACGCCACCGCGGGTCGAGGCGATGGCCGATATCACCGGACTTTCCGTGCGTTCGCTGCAACGCCGCCTGGCCGAGCACGGGATCACCCACATCCAGATCCTCGATCAGGCCCGGTTCCAGGCCGCCACACGCCTGCTCGAGGACACCGAGAGCCGCATCACGGACATCGGCATGGAACTGGGCTACGCCGATTCCGCGCACTTCAGCCGCGCCTTCAAACGCTGGGCCGGGATCACGCCGCGCGAGTATCGCAGCTGCCAAACGATGCGGTGATCGACCACGCGCTGCGCGGCCGGGTCTTGCGATCCGGCACCTGAGGCAGCGCCAATCGCATCCGTTTGTAAGTTCTAGCGGCCTTGCCTGTTGTTACCTTCGACCGTCTGCAATGGAACCAAGTGCGGAGTCCAGAACTCTTAGTTATCGACGGCGGCTCGGAATCTTAGGCACTGCCGATCCAAAGGTGATCATCCTGAAATGGGTGCTCAAGTCCTGAGACCTGGGCCCCGCCATATCCAGCCTTACCAACAAGCGGTCGCGACATCGGATTTGGTTCGGGGCGATGCAAGACTTCGAGGACCGTATAGGGACGTTGATAGACCCATGTCCGGTTCTCGACGGCATGGAGGTCGGGGCTCGGCGGCCGCGTGCGGGCGAATCCATAGAAATAGAGAGTGAAGCCGCGATCAGGCGCAGGAACGATAGACAGCGGCGTCATGCCCATGGCTTCGCAGGCGCTTTCGACCTGCGCAATATCGTTGGAGCGAAGCGTGAGCAGACTCAAGTGCGCGCCGCCGCCAAGGCGGCGCCCATCAAAGTCTTGCGAAGGACGCTCGCCTTCGAACCAGTGGTCGATCAACTCGATCACAAACCCTGCCGGATCCTTGAAGTGTGCCAGAAATGCTATGTCCCCAACTTGGCGTGGGGCTTCGATTTCAACACCTTTTTCAGCGAGCTGTTGGCAGGCGAGGTCAATGTTTTGGACACTTATCGAGATCTTCCAATAAAGGTCGGACGAGGTCATCTCGTAGAGACCGCCGCCGGCTTGGAACAGCAGACCGGCCTCTTCGTCCGCGTATCCTATCATCCCGTCTTCGCGCTCCCTCATGCCGAGGACGTCGCAATAGAATTCCATCTGGGCTTTGGGGTTCGGGGCACGGAGGCGTATCGCAGCAATTCTAGGCAAGGGAAGGGCCTCAAATTTCAGCCGCCAAGCCGCCAGACGAACGGCCCCGTGAAGGCCAATTTATCGATCGCTCGATGGTGCGGGTGGAGGGACTTGAACCCCCACGGCCTTGCGGCCACCAGATTTTGAGTCTGGCGCGTCTACCAATTCCGCCACACCCGCAGGTTCGTGTGAACCTGGCCCGCCCGGCCCCCGGAAGCGGCCGCGGGCGAGCCGCGCCCGCATCATAGTCGGCGCCTGCGCCGAGGCAACAGGAGAAGCGCGCCTGGAGCATGATCGCGTCACACCGCAGCAATGTGACGCGTGAATCATGCTCTAACCTGTCAAAGTGGATCAAGATCGGCTCAGATTGATTTAATCTGAGCCGATCTTGATCTGGGGCTTCAGGCTATCTTAACGCCGGACCCGACAGGCTTGCGGCCTCCGCCGGCCGAGAGATCCTTGTCCCAGATGAACAGCCAAAGCGATGCACAGCAAGGCGACAGCCGTCCGCCCGCTCACCTGGCGCTGGGACTGGTGCTGGTCTGGCTGCTGGTCCAGCTCGGTCTCCTGCTGATTCACGCGCCGGCGGCGCTCGACGGCGGCCTGACCGGTCCCGACAGCTACATGCGCATGGTCCGGGTCGGCGAGTTGCTCCAGGGCGAGGGCTGGTACGACAGCACCATCGCCCGCAGCAACGCGCCCTACGGCGAGACCCTGCACTGGTCCCGCCCCTTCGACCTGCTGCTGATCCTGCTCGCCCTGCCCGCGGCGCTCTTCGTCGGCCTGAGCGGCGGCCTGACCTGGGCCGCGGTCGCGGTCTCTCCGCTGCTGCAGCTCGCCTGCGCCGCCGCGCTGGCCTGGGCCGTCGCCCCGCTGCTCGGCCGCGGCCTGGCCGCCCTGGCCGCCCTGATCTTCCTGCTGCAGCCGGCCCTGCTCTACGCCTTCCTGCCCGGGCGGCCGGACCACCACGGCTTCCTGCTGTTGATCTTCGCCCTGTCGCTGGGCTGGACCCTGCGCGCCGCGATCGACCCCGGATCGCGCCGTGCCGCCCTGGCCGCGGGCGCCCTCGGCGGCCTCGCGCTCTGGGCCAGCCTGGAACTCGCCATCGCGCTGGCCGTCGGAACGCTGGCCCTGGCCCTCTCCTGGATCGTCGAAGGCGGCGAACAGCGCCGGCGCCAGAACCTGGCCTACGCCACTGGCCTCGCCGTCGTCCTGGCAGTCGCGCTGATTGTCGAGCGGCCGCCGGCCGAGGTCCTGAGGGCCGTCTACGACAAGGTCTCTATCGTCCACCTCAGCCTGGCGCTGCTGATGGCCGGCTTCTGGACCATCGCAGCCCTGCCGAACCGCCGCGGGCTTCTGGACCGCCCCGCCCCTCGCCTCGTCGCCGGGCTAGCCGGCGCGGCGGCGGCCCTGGCCTGCCTGCACCTCCTCTTTCCCAGGGTGCTGGGTGGGCCCATGGTCGATGTCCACCCCGAAATCCGGGACATCTGGCTCGACCGGGTGACCGAGATGCAGCCGGTCTTCCCCGACAGCGCCAGGGGCCTGGAGCAGTTCCTGACGAGTTTCGGCTCGGGGCTGCTCGGCCTCGCCTTTCTGGCCTGGATCCTGGCCCGGGACCGCGACCGGGTCCGACGAAGGGCCTGGGCGGCGATCGCCCTGGCGATCGCGGTTACCCTGCCGCTCGGCATACTGCATCTGCGCATGGCCGGCTTTGCGGCGCTGGTGCTGGTGATCCCCTTGACCGAGCTGGCCGGCCGTCTGTTGCACTGGAGCGGCGGCATCGCTTCGCTTCTGCCGCGGGCCCTGCTGCGCGGGCTGGTCCTGGCCGGCACGGTGGCCGGCGGCCTGGCGGCGGCGCAGGCCGTGGTCCCGAGCGCTGAGCGGGCGGCCGGTGAGCCGGAGACCGGCGCGCGCGGGGCCGCTGTGCCCGCCAAAGGCAAGGTCTGCGCGCTGCCCGCGCTCGCGGCCCATCTGACGGCGACGCAGGGGGCGACGGACTTGGCCCTTCTCGCCCTGCTCGACCACGGGCCCGAGCTGCTCTACCGGACACCCTATTCGGTGGTCGCGACGCCCTATCATCGCAACGGCCCGGGCATCATCGACGCCCATGCCGCGATGACGGCCGGCGACCCGGAAGCCGCGCGGCAGATCCTGGAAGCGCGCGGCATCGACCTGGTCCTGCTCTGCCCGCAGCCTGTGGAGGAGATGTTCTTCGCGCCGCGGCCGGGCGCGGCGGGCCAGGGTCAGACGCTCTACACGCGCCTCCTGACGGGCCGGCCGCCCGCCTGGCTGCGCCCGGTCGCGCTACCGCCGGAGCTGGCGGCGCGCTTCAAGCTCTTCGCCGTCCAACCGCCGGACGCCTAGCTCAACTTTCCAGTCGCAAGGCCGCCATCACTGCAGCGGACCGCTGGTCGGCTCGGGTTTGGGCGGCGGGGCCTCGTGGCAGGGCCCGGCCTGGTGGTGCACCAGCCGCCAGGCGCTGCCGTCGCGCCGGAAGACGTTGGTCGCGACCAGCAGGCTGCCGGCGATCTCCTCGTAGCAGAGCACGACGGCTGTGGCCCCGATCAGGTGCGCCTCGGCGTTGCGGCAAGAGACCGGGGGCGAGGCCGGGTTGCCCAGGATCCCGCGCCAGGACTGGAGCACGGCCGACCGGCCAGTCAGGGCCCGCCAGCCCGGATGGATGCAGGAAACCGGCTCGTCGTCGGCCCAGACTGCCGCCATCGCATCGAAATCGCGGGTCGCGAAGGCCAGGTAGAAGGCTTCGTTGGCGAAGAGCACGGCGTCGGCATCGCTCATGGCGGCGGGCCTCCTCTCACGTATAAGGAGAATCCAGGACCAGAGCCTAGCGCACTTCCCGATCAGACGCGATCTCGTCTGGCCGAGAGTCGTGCGCTAAATCCTCAAAGCTAGGGCGTTATATCCGGCCAGATGGTTCGCGACGCGATCCCATCTGATCGGATAGCGCTCTAGCACTCAACCCGGACATCCGAACCAGGGAATCGCGCTCCGCGGCTGCGCCGGGGTGGCGGCGATTGCCTGGGACCGCCGTGCCTGATAAAGGAGCGCTGCCGTCACCAGCCGGAGCCCCGCCCGCGTGCTGCGCCGCACCTACGACTGGACAATGGGCCTCGCGGCCCATCGCCACGCGATCAGCGCCCTGATCGCCGTGGCTTTCATCGAAAGCTCGGTCTTCCCGATCCCGCCCGACGTGCTGCTGATCCCGATGATCCTGGCGGCCCGTGAGCGGGCCTGGACCATGGCCGGGCTGGCGACCGTGGCCTCGGTGCTGGGCGGGATGCTCGGCTACGGCATCGGCTACTTCTTCTACGAGGCGATCGCCCAGCCGCTGATCGAGTTCTACGGCTACGGCGCCAAGTTCGGCGACTTCCAGCTCCGCTATCAGGACTGGGGCGCCTGGATCGTCTTCATCGCCGGGGTGACGCCCTTCCCCTACAAGGTCATCACCATCACCAGCGGCGTGGTGCAGCTCGACCTGCTGGTCTTCACGGTGGCGTCGGTCCTGGCCCGCGGGCTGCGCTTCTTCGTCCTGGCCGGGCTGCTGTGGTATTTCGGGCCGCCGATCCGCGACTTCATCGAGCGCCGCCTCGGCCTGGTCTTTACGGTTTTCTGCATCCTGCTGGTCGGCGGCTTCATCGTCGCGCGCTACCTGGTCTAGGGCCTTTGCCGATCAGATGGAATTGCGTCGCGCACGCGTCTGATCGGGCAGTGCGCTAGCCCGCCATCTTCGCTGGCCTGCCAAGCTTGCCGCGCTTATATCTCACGGGATGAATCTCGACACCCTCGCCCGGCCCCGGATCGCGCCCGCCGCCCTCGCCCTGGTCGGCCTGGGCGCCCTGGCGGCCGCCTTTACCGCGCAATACGGCTTCGACCTGCAGCCCTGCATCCTCTGCCTCTATCAGCGGGTGCCCTACGCCCTTGCCCTCGGCCTGGGGCTGATCGGGGTGTTCGCGCTGCGCCCGGCCGGCCTGCAGGCTCTCCTGGTCCTAGTCGCCGGCCTGGCGTTCCTCGCCGGGGCCGGGATCGCCGGCTACCACGTCGGGGTCGAGCAGCACTGGTGGGCCGGCACTGCGAGCTGCACGGCACCGGGCTTTGACGCCAACCTCTCGATGGAGGAGCTGCAGCGCCAGCTCGACGAGGCGGCCAGCTTCGTGCCCTGCGACCAGGTGGCCTGGTCGCTGTTCGGGATCTCCATGGCCGGCTATAATCTCGTCGCCTCCCTGATACTGGCGGTCGTCTTCCTGATGACCGCAGCGAGGCTGCGCAGCCCGAGGACGGCATGACCGAAGACCGCGAAGGCAAGCCCAAGGAAAGCGAGGAGTCCGCGCGCAGCGGCCGACCCTACCTGCCCGGCGACCTGACTCCGGCCGAGACCCTGGCGCGGATGATCCGGGTCGACCAGGCCGGTGAGTACGGCGCCCGGCGAATCTACGAAGGCCAGCTCGCGGTCCTGGGCCGCAGCCCGGCCGCGGCGACCATTCGCAAGATGCACGAGCAGGAACTGGCGCATCTCGAGACCTTCGACCGCCTGATCGCCGAGCGCCGGGTCCGGCCGACGCTGCTGCAGCCGGTCTGGCACGTCGCCGGCTTCGCCCTGGGCGCGGCCACCGCCTTGCTCGGCGAGAAGGCCGCGATGGCCTGCACCGTCGCAGTCGAGGAGGTCATCGACGAACACTACGCCGGCCAGTCCGAGCGCCTGGGCGAGGACGAGGCGGAGCTGAAGAAGACCATCGAGGACTTCCGCGCGGACGAGCTGGAGCATCGCGACATCGGGCTGGAGCACGACGCCGAGGGCGCGCCCGTCTATCCGGTCCTGTCGGGCGCGATCAAGGCCGGCTCGCGTCTGGCGATCTGGCTCTCGGAACGGTTCTGAATCCTTCTTGACGGTCCGCCGGCTTGGCCGCTCGGCTGGACGGCGATAGGATTCCCCGATCACGACCTCTCTGGGGCATGCCGATGACCGAATCGCTCGAAGCGGGCGACTTCCTGCCGGACTTCCAGCTGGTCAGCCAGCGTGGGACGCTGACCCTGCTGTCGCGGAAGATGCTGGGCAAGGCGGGGATCGTGATCTTCTACCCGGATCACGACAAGCCGGCCTGCCAGGCGCTCCTGCGGAGCTTCACGGAGCGCTCTGCCCGCTTCCGAGAGGTCGCCCACCTCTTCGCGGTCACCGCCGAGGCCCCGGAGGCCAACGCGACCAAGGCACAGCGGCTCGATCTGCCTTTCGAGTTCATCCTTTCCGACCCCGGGGCGCAGATCGCGGAAGGCCTGGGGGTCGGGCACAACGGCAAGGGCCAGTCGGACTTCGCCGGGTCCGGCGCCTTCACCGTCTTCGTCACCGACACCAATCGCCGCCTGCTGCGGATCGACCGCGATATCGCCGACCCTGGCTACGCGGAGGAACTCCTGGCCTTCCTGGAGGGCCGGCCCGAACGCGAAACCCGGGTGATGGGACCGATGGCGCCCGTCCTTTACGTGCCCGCCGTCTTCACCCCGGCTTATTGCGGCAAGCTGATCGAGATCTATCACACACGGGGCAACGAGGAGACCGGCGCCCAGGTCGACGACGCCACGGGCCAGCCGACCAAGCTGGTCGACCACAGCATCAAGATTCGCCGCGACCACAAGGTGAGCGACCCGGACCTGATCTCCGAGATCCGCGGCCTGATCGGCAAGCGAGTGATCCCCGAGATCCAGAAGGCCTTCCACTACCGCGCGACCCACCACGAGTACTTCAAGCTGGCCTGCTACGACGGCGCGGACAGCGGCTTCTTCGCCCCGCATCGCGACGACTCCAACGCCAGCTCCGCCCACCGCCGCTTCGCCATGACCTTGAACCTCAACGCCGAGGACTACGAGGGCGGCGCCCTGCGGTTTCCCGAGTACGGGCCCGAGCTCTACGCCCCCGCCACCGGCGACGCGGTGGTCTTCTCCTGCTCGCTGCTCCACGAAGCGCGCCCGGTGACCAAAGGCAGGCGTTACGCCTTACTGGCCTTCTTCTACGGCGACGAGAGCAAGGGCATCCTGCAACGTCCGGCGGTCCAGGCCTGAGGCATGCACGATAAGCGGACAGGGGGTGCCGGGCCCCGCGTCGCCCTCGCCGGCATCATCCTGGAGAGCAACGCCTTCGCACCACCGGCAACGGAGGCGGACTTCCGCGAGAAGCTCTACCTCGAGGGCCCGGGTCTGCTCGCCGAGGCCCGCCGGTCGCCCTCTCTGGCGCCGCGGGAGGTCTCGGCCTTCGCGCAGGCCATGGACGAGACCGGAGACTGGCAGCCGGTCCCAGCGCTACTGACCGCTTGCCCGCCCAAGGGCCCGATCGAGGCCGGCTTCTTCCGCGCGTGCCTGGCGAAGATCGTCGCGGCCCTGGAGGCCGCCCTACCGCTCGACGCGGTCTACCTGGCCCAGCACGGCGGCATGACCGCAAGCGACGGCGCCGATCCCGACGGCGCGCTGATCGCCGCCGTGCGTACGGCGGTCGGGCCGGAGGCCAGGATCGTCGTGACCCTCGACCTGCACGCCAACATCTCCGAACGCATGGTCGAGGCCAGCGACCTGCTGATCGCCTACCAGACCAATCCCCACGTCGACATGCTTCAACGCGGCGAGGAGGCGGCGGTGAGCCTGCGCAAGCTGCTGGCCGGCACCCGGGCCGAGACCGCCTTCATCCGCCTGCCCCTGGTGCCGCCCAGCGTCACCCTGCTGACCGCCGAGGGCCCCTACGGCGAGTTGATCGCCTACGGCCAGCGCCG
>JASJAL010000112.1 GCA_030067055.1 Kiloniellales bacterium
GACAGCTTGACCGCGACCAGGACCAGGGCGGGGCCGATCTCCCCGGCTTCGATGCGGGCCGGCAGGTCGCGCAGGATCAGGTCGGCCGCCTTGAAGGCGACCAGCTGGATCACCAGGGTCAGGGCGCCCCAAATGAGGATGTCCCACTCGCTGACGCTGTTGGCCATGCAGACCGCCAGGGGAAAGCCGATGCCCAGGATCGCTCCGGATAGCGAGATAGCCGCCGCGACATTGCCCTCGCGGATCAGCCGGAACTCCCGGTGCGGCGTGATCCAGATGTAGATCACCACCCCGACGACGAGCATCGCGGTGGTGATCGCGAAGTGGGACAGAAGGGTGGGAAA
Source organism: Kiloniellales bacterium (assembly GCA_030067055.1). The sequence goes on from JASJAL010000112.1 coordinate 345, forward strand.
CCCGGTGAAGAAGCTCTCGAGCACCGCGTCCATGTCGCCGCCTGCCTTCCTGGTTGCAACCGCGCCCAGGACTTAGCGCAGGCGGCGTCCCGGGTAAACCAGGGTCACGCCGCCGCGGCCGCCGGCTCCGGGCGGCCGAGCCGCCTGAGGAAGCGCAGGTGCGAGCCGATCATGCCGAGGAAGCTGGTCTCCCGGATGATCAAGCCGTGCTTGCGGGCCGTCGCCCGGATGATCGGCGCCAGATCCCGGTAGTGGACGTGGCTCACCTTGGGAAAGAGGTGGTGGGCGACGTGGGTGTTGGCGCCGCCGGTCAGGAACGCGGCGAGCCGGCTCTGTGGCGACCAGTCCAGGGCCGTAACGACGGCATGTTCGGCCCAGTCGCCCGCCAGGCGGCCGCCCGCGGCGACTTCGGGAAAGCGGGTCTCCTCGGCAAAGTGAGTGCCGATCAGCAGCACCACGAAGGTCAGCGATGCGATGCCGGTCATGACCAGATAACCGATGACGATCTGCCACCAGGGCAGTTCGATCAGCAGCAGCGGCAGGCCCAGGGTGAGGGTGAAGTAGAGCGCCTTGGCGGCGAGGAACTGCAGGGCCTCCTCGCGGGTCGGGCGCAGGCCGACCATGTTGGCCAGGCGATCCTTCGCCAGGTAGACGAAGTCCTGGACGAAGATCGAGTGCAGGTTGACGAGGAGGTAGAGCAGCGGCGCGTAGATGTGCTGCAGGCCGTGGTACCAGCGCCGGGGATGGTTCGGGGTGAGGCGGATCAGGCCGTTGTGGTCGATGTCGGCGTCGCAGCCGTTGACGTTGGGGAAGACGTGGTGCGACTTCACGTGGCGCAGCCGCCAGAGTCGGCCGTCGACCCCGATGAGGCAAAAGATCGCGAACTGGATCGTCCGGTTCAGCCGCGGATAGGGGGTCAGGGCGTCGTGCGCCGCGTCGTGGGCGACGTTGATCCCGAGCAGCAGGCTGGAGAGGCCAAAGACGACGGCGAGCGCCAGCAGGGCCAACGGCGGCAAGGGCAGTGTCAGAAGTGCGCCGTAGGACAGCGCCCCGATGCCGGCGAAGAGGGCGGCCTTGGCCCAGAGCCGGCGGTCGGCATAGAGCGAGGTGCCGGTCCACTGGAAGTAGGTCTGAACCTGCGCCCTCACCTCGCGGAAGAAGGCGGTCCCGCTGCCGCCCGCGAACTTGATCCTCGTCGTCATGGCATGGCTCCCATCTTATCGACCCTAGAGCCGGAAAAGAAGTGAGTGTTCACTCACATCATAGAAATGGGGATTTGTCCAAGGGTCTTCAAGTCACCCTCGCGCCCGAGAGAGGGCCGAGAGACAAGATCAGACGAGTCGGGAATTCACTCTGCTATCATAGCCTGGGAGCGTACGCGCGGCACTTCACCCGATCGGCTATCTATGGCGTGGCGCCACAAAGGATGCCGCGGGGTTTACCTCCGGCAAAGGCCCCGGATCGAGTCCGGGCATGGCAGCAAGTGGTCAGATGCGGGCTCGTCGAATGGCAGTGTGTTCTGCGGCCTCAACCCGCCTCCGCCTGCTCCCTGAGCACGAACTTCTGGATCTTGCCGGTGGAGGTCTTGGGCAGTTCGCCGAAGACGACGTAGCGGGGGCATTTGAAGCGGGCCAGGTTTTCGCGGCAGAAGGCGATGATCTCCTCGGCCGTGGCCTCGGCCCCGGGCTTGAGCTCGATGAAGGCGCAGGGGGTCTCGCCCCACTTCTCGTCCGGCTTGGCGACCACGGCGGCGAGCGCCACCGCCGGGTGCTTGTAGAGCACGCCTTCGACCTCAATCGAGGAGATGTTCTCGCCGCCCGAGATGATGATGTCCTTGGAGCGGTCCTTGAGCTCGATGTAGCCGTCGGGGTGCCAGACCCCCAGGTCGCCGCTGTGGAACCAGCCGCCGGCGAAGGCGGCCTCGCTGGCCGCGGGGTTCTTCAGATAGCCCTTCATGACGATGTTGCCGCGCAGGAAGACCTCGCCCAGGGTCTCGCCGTCCCGGGGCACGGGGTCCAGTGTCTCGGCGTCGGCGACCATCAGGCCCTCCAGCACCGGGTAGTTGACGCCCTGTCGGGCCTTGAGGGCCGCCTGCTCCTCGATCGGCAGGCCGTCCCAGGCCTCGTGCCAGGCGCAGACCACCGCCGGCCCGTAGACCTCGGTCAGGCCGTAGACGTGGGTCACCTTGATGCCCTGCTGCTCCATGGCGGCCAGGACCGAAGCGGGCGGCGGCGCGGCCGCGGTCATCATCTCGACCCGCTGCGAGAAGGCGGTCCGCTCCGCTTTCGTGGCGCCGAGGATCATCTGCATGACGATGGGCGCGCCGCAGAGGTGGGTGACACCCTGATCGGCGAAGGCCTTGTAGATCGCCCCGGCCTCGACCCGGCGCAGGCAGACGTGGGTCCCAGCCAAGGCCGTGATGGTCCAGGGGAAGCACCAGCCGTTGCAGTGGAACATCGGCAGGGTCCAGAGGTAGACCGGGTGCGGCGCCATGCCCCAGACCATGACGTTGCCGAGGGCGTTCAGGTAGGCGCCGCGGTGATGGTAGACCACGCCCTTGGGATTGCCGGTGGTGCCAGAGGTGTAGTTGAGCGAGATCGCGTCCCATTCGTCGCCGGGCAGGGACCAGACGAAGTCCGGATCGCCCTCGGCCAGGAAGGCCTCGTAGTCGAGGCTGCCCAGGCGCTTGCCCCCGGGTCCCTGGGGGTCGTCGATGTCAATCACCAGGATCTCGCGATCCAGCCCGGCCAGGGCCGCCTCGATGACCGGCGCGAACTCGGTGTCGGTGATCAGGACCTTGGCCTCGCCGTGTTCCAGGATGAAGGCGATGGCGGCGGCGTCCAGGCGGACGTTGAGGGCGTTGAGCACCGCCCCGGCCATGGGGACGCCGTGATGCGCCTCCCACATCGGCGGGGTGTTGGGCGCCATGACCGCGACGGTATCGCCCTTGCCGAGCCCGCGTTTGGCCAGGGCCGAGGCCAGGCGCCGGCAGCGTTCGTAGGCCTCGGCCCAGGTCCGCCGCTGCGAGCCGTGAACCACGGCGGTGCGCTCGGGAAAGACCGCGGCGGCGCGCGGCAGGAAGCTCAGCGGAGAGAGCGGCGCGTAGTTGGCCGGGTTCCGGTCCAGATCGGTCTCGTAGGGCTTGCCGCCCGCCGTCGGGTCATGGGTCACGGTCCGCTGCCTCCCGGTTCGGTCGTCTTTTCCACGGCTTCGGGTACATTCTAGCGCCGGTGCGGGCGGGGAAAAGGCAGTCCCGCGACCTGCGTCTCTCCCGATTCCGCCTTAACCAAGACTTCAATTCTTGGTGAAATGACTTGAAGACTCGCCCATATAGGTTTTTTGGGCTTCTTCCTTGGGACGACAAGACGGGTTCGATCGATGCAGGATTTCGACAATGCCGTGCAGCAAGCCGAAGAGCAGATCCGGCTTGCGCAGAGCAAGACCGCGGCCGTGACCGAGGCCTTCGCCGAGAGCAAAGTCGCGGACTCCGAGACGATCCCCATCGATATCGAGAACGCCAGCCTGCAGGACGTCGAGGCCCACAACGAGGCGATGAACGCCAACATCGCCGAGCTGATCATCGGCCTCGACGAGGTCACCGCCGGCTTCTCCAAGGAATTCGAGGCAATGCGCGACAAGACCGGCTGGGAGACCATGGTCGGCTGGTTCTCCAGTGCCAAGGCAGACAGCCTGCGGGCCGAGCGGATCCGGGTCGCCAGCATCGACGACAACTTGCAGGACCTGATCAGCAAGTCCGACGTCATCGTCGCAATTCTGGACCGCCAGCTGGCGAGCCTGAGCGAGCAGAAGGGTAAGGTCGAAGAGCGCCTGGAGCAGACCCTCGCCGAGCGCGAGCAGGCCGTCGCCGAGCTGGAAGGCGTCCGCGCTGAGCTGCAGGCGCTGGATCCCAAGATCATCGATCTGGAGAACCGCATCTCCATGGCCACCGACCCGGCCGAGCGGACCCAGCTCGAGACCGAGCTGGCCAGCCTGAACGCGCGCCACAACGAGCTGGTGCAGTCCGAGCAGGTCACCTTGGCCCGTTCCCAGACGCTGGAGAAGTACATCGAGAAGGGCAAGACCTGGGTCGATTCGCTGCAGAACCAGGCGGCGACCCAGATGGTCCTGATCAACAAGCTGCAGACCGACACCAAGCAGCGCGTGGTGCTCTACGACGCCCTGACCAAGTCGCTGAAGACCGCGCAGCAGCAGGAGGTCGCCCATAGGATCAACGAGATCGGCAGCCAGACCGACAAGGAGGCCCAAGCCGCCATGGCGGCGATCGGCGCGGCGACCCAATCACGCATCGCCGACATGATGGAGGCCCACGAGGACAACATCGTCTTCGCCCGCAAGGTCCTGGAGGAAAAGGCCAAGGCCGACGATCGCTTTGCCCGGCGCTTCGCCAAGGTGGTCGAGAAGCACGACAAGAACCTCTACGGCCAGCCGTCTTGACGCTGCGTGCTTCGGCAAGCGAAACGCATCGAATTTGAACGGCCAAGAGTGCAGCCAAGGCTCCACATTCTCTCACCGTCATGCCCGGACTCGATCCGGGTATCCATGGCGCCGGCCGCTCGATGGCTGCCCGGTTCGAGCACGGGCATGATAATCGGGATGTGGCCAGCCTGGGTGCGTCGTTCCCTGCACCTCTGTGCGTCAGAACCACGAACGAGCTGCTAGGTGTCTGCTTCAGGCCTCGAAATCAGCGACAGCGCCGCTTGCCGCGGCTACTTCGGAAAGTTCAACGAAATCACGCGGCACATCCAGGTTCTTGCCGGCGAGATGTCGCTGGACGGGACCTCCAAGGGATTGGCCGAGCTCGAGGCCGAGATCCTGGAGGGCTACCTGCGCAGCCTCTCCGGCACCCTGACAGCGCTCTCGATCAAGTACCTGATGACCGGTCTGGTCGGCGGCCGGCGGCCGGGTCCCCTCACCATCGACCACACGGACAGCGGCTTCCCGCTGTTTCAGGAAATCCTCCAGATGGCCAGCGACGCCGGCGAGCTCGAGGCGCAGCTGGCGGAGCTGCCCCGGCGCGGGACGCTCAAGGAGAACATGGTCGATCACATGTTGCGGCATCGCAGCCTGCCCCGCGAGCTCCAGCTCGCCATGAGCCGGCGGGTCTATAGCGAGATGCTCTCCGAGGTGCCGCTCTTCCTGGCCCAGAACCCGCCGCAGCTCATGCCCCTGGGCACCCGAGATCCGGAGACCCGGGGCCATCTCTGCCACTGGGCGGTCTACGACAGCCAGCGCAACCTGCCCAATGTCTACCTGATGCAGTTGGAGGACAGCGGCGAGCGGTCGTTGACCCAGGACCAGCGGCGCTGGCCCCTGGTGAGCGAGCACCTGCTGGCGCAGTCGCTGTCCAGTCTCAAGCTCCTGACCATTGCCCGCGGCTTCGACAAGGATTTCCAGGACCTGCACCCGCAGGTGCTGAAGCGCATCCACGTCGGGCCGATGTACGCCAACGATCTGACCCGGCACTCGGACACGGTGCAGGACATCCTGGCCGAGAGCGACGACGAGCCGGGCCAGGACTGGGTGCTCTGCTGGACCGTGGAGACCTTGCGCGCCAAGGGCTCGGAGTTGACCTCGAGCGGTCTCTTCGGCTCTGTCCGCAGCGAGATCTACGACATCGATCCGCAGGCGCCTGAGCAGGTCGAGGCCGGTGCCTCGACCATCGAGCGCTGCATGGTCCTGCCCTACCGGCCCTATCAGCGCCTGGTCGAGCGCGACCTGCCGCAGCTGCGCAAGGTTCGCAAGTACGTCGTGGGCCCGGACGGCGCGATCCTGCACCGGGCCTGAGCGCGAATCACACAAGGGGACCAGAGAGCGCATGACCGCCACCGCGCTGATGGAGATCAAGGAAGCGGAGATCCGCAAGCACTACCCGCAGACCTACCAGCTGCTTGCCGGCTTCGACTACGCGCCGCGGATCGGCCGCGCCAGCGAAGCGCCGGCCGCCGGCCGTGGCCGCTCTTCGGGCATTCCCGGGCGCCGCAGTTTCCGCTCGACGACGCCGGGCCTGGCGGTCTCCGGTGCGCCTTCGGGGGCGGTCTCGCTCTTGAACCGGATCCAGGGCATCGAGGCCGAGGACCCGCTGCAGAGCGAGACCCAGGTGCACGTCCTGCGTAGCCTGCGGCGCGCGCTCGCCGTCGCCGAGTCGGTGGTGGGGCTCTACGGCGAGCTGACCCCGCTCAACCAGCTCAAGCAGGTCAACAGCCAGGGCCGCCTGGCCGAGGCGCAGAAGGCGGAGTTCGCCGAGCTCTTGTCGAGCGCGGCCCTGATCGGGCTGTTCACCTTCGCCAACCTGCTCGGCTTTCTGGTGCGCGACGGCGGCGAGACCCAGGGGCCGGAAATCGAGCTCGGCGAGGCCGAGGAGATCGTGCTCGACAACGTCAACGTCGCACTCAAGGGCGCCCTCTGGGAACTCGACCAGAAGATCGCCCGCTTCGCCGAGTCCGATGCCCAGCTCGCCGCCGTGGTGACCGCCTACGCCGAGCGGCTGATGGACGAGGCGGCATTGCGCAGCAGCGGCGCCCGCCACCTCGAGGCCTTCGTCGCCAAGACCTATCGGGTCGAGGCCGACGACTTCCAGATCGACGGCTTCACCCCGGCGCGCCGCGCCGCATCGACGCCGCTGGTCATGACCTTCAAGAAACCGGAAGAGGTGATCGGCAACCACATCGCCAAGCACCAGTGCATGAAGCTGGCGAAGATGCTGATGGCCTACGACTTCACGCGTCAGCTGAACCCCTTCGTTGAGCTGGGCGGCTTCATCTTCACCTTCATGGGCGACGGCAAGCCGGGCACCGGCAAGACCACCCTGATCCAGATGCTCGGCGGCCTGCTGAACGACTATAGCCAGGTGGCCGGCTATGCCTTCCGCTACGAGAATCTTTCGTCGGAGTCGATCGACTCCTACCAGGGCAAGTCGGGCCAGAACGCCAAGGCCTTCATCCGCAACGTCATGGATCCCCACGTCATCGGCTTCGGCACCATCGACGACATCGACCAGATCGCCGGTCGGCGCGGCGACCGTCAGTCCTCCTCGGGCCAGCAGGAGGTCACCGCCGTCCTGATGGAGTCCTTCGGCGGCGCCAACACCGTGGTGCGCGGCAACTGCAGCTTCGGCATGTTCTCGAACTACCCGGAGAACGTCGATGACGCCCTCAGGCAGCGCGCCGGCGCCCGCTTCCTGGTCGACGGCCCGCGCAGCGAGGCGGACTACATCGACATCCTGCACCTGCTGCTCGGCAAGAATCATAACCTCGAGGTCGGCAAGCACGATCTCTACGAAGCCCAGGAGATCCGCCGCGCGGTGGCGGCGTCCTACGAGCAGCACGGCCGGCCGGCGGAGGCGCAGCTGGAGGCGGTCTTCGAGGCGGTCGCCAAGGCCCAAGGCCCGCTCGACACCATCGCTAAGCTGGGACGCTATCTGAAGGCGATCCAGGACGTTGACGAGCGCTTCACCGGCCGTGCGGTCAAGAACATCACCGACGCGGTCAAGGTCCGCGCCATGGACGTCGAGCTGCCCGACGAGTGGATGGCGGACCCGACGCTTTTCCTCCAGCAGGACTACGAGACCAAGCGGGCGATGATCGGCGAGCTGATGAATCCGATCACGCCGGAGATGGTTCTTCAGGAGATCAACCGCTACGCGGACGCCGAGTTCCGCTACGCCAACGTCTCCGACGAATCCGCGGTCGACGGCATGGTCCGGGACCTGCGCCTGCAGGCCGAGGCCAAGCGCCGCTACATCGCCGATGCCGGCGGCAAGGGGGAGCAGGGCTGAGGGCGTCATGCACCGGCTGACCGAGAACAACCTGATCTACGGCAACTTGTTCGAGGTTGCGACCCCGGTGCTGCGCGACCGCTACAATCGGGCGCTTCAGCTGCTCTATGGCCGGCAGACCGAGCTGGAGCGCTTTCGCATCGACCAGAGCGGCTTTTCGCCGGAAGTCGCAGAAGAGCTCGACGACCCGGAATACCTGAACCCGCACGGCTGCAACCGCATGTTCATCTTGCTCACCCTCGAGCAGACCTACCTGCCGTTGCTGGACGCCACCTTCACCTCCAGTCGGGCGATCCTGCGCAACTACATCGAGGACAACCGCGAGGCCCTTTTCGCGTTGACTGCGCGCGACGCGGTCTTCGGCGAACTGGAGGATTCGGTTTACAAGATCAAGACCCTGGGCGACCTCACCTCGATCAAGCACATCCGGATCAAGGCGCGGACTCCGAACCGCCTGATCACCAAGGCCAGGCGCTTGAGCAGCAAGATCGACGCCTTCATGGAGAGCGAG
>JASJAL010000113.1 GCA_030067055.1 Kiloniellales bacterium
CTGCAACGGCGCGGCCTGTCACGCCCAGATGTACACCATGGGTACGATCCTCAAGCACGGCAGCGAGGCCCAGAAGCAGGCCTACCTGCCGGAGATCGCCGCCGGCCGGCTCCGGCTCCAGGCCTTCGGTGTCACCGAGCCGACCAGCGGCACGGATACCCTGTCACTGGGCACCACGGCGCAGCGCGACGGCGACCACTACGTCGTGAACGGCCAGAAGGTCTGGACCAGCCGGGCCGAGCACTCGGACCTGATGCTGCTTCTGGCCCGGACCACGCCCAAGGACAAGGTGCAGAAGAAGGGCGAGGGCCTGTCGGTCTTCCTGGTCGACCTGCGTGCGACCGAAGGCATCGAGATCCGGCCGATCCCGACCATGATCAACCACGCCACGACCGAGGTCTTCCTCAGCGACGTCCATGTGCCGGCGGAGAGCTTGATCGGCGAGGAAGGTCAGGGCTTCCGCTACATCCTGGATGGCATGAACGCCGAGCGCATTCTGATCGCCGCCGAGTGCCTGGGCGACGCCCGCTGGTTCATCGAGACCGCGAGCGCCTACGCCAGGGAGCGGAGGGTCTTCGACCGGCCGATCGGCCAGAACCAGGGCGTGCAGTTCCCGATCGCCCGCGCCTTCGCCCAGACCGAGGCCGCGGAGCTGATGATCCACAAGGCCGCCTCGCTTTTCGATGCTGGCGAACGCTGCGGCAAGGAGGCCAACCTGGCCAAGCTGCTCGCTTCCGAGGCCTCCTGGGCGGCCGGCGAAGCTTGCCTGCAATCTCACGGCGGCTTCGGCTTCGCCGAGGAGTACGACGTCGAGCGAAAATGGCGCGAGACCCGGCTCTACCAGATCGCTCCGATCTCGACCAACCTGATCCTTTCCTACCTCGCCGAGCACGTCCTCGGCCTGCCGCGGTCGTACTAGGCAGATGCCGATGCTACATCATCCCCCTGCTGTCATGACCGGACTTGACCCGGACATGACGCAGAGAGGGGAAACCCGATACTGACAAGGATGAAGACGTGTCTCTGGAGCTGAAGCGCATCGTCCTCTTCGTCGCCGACCTCGAGAAGCAGGCGGCCTACTACCGCGATGGGCTCGGCCTGCCCGTGCTGGAAGAACGCGAAGGCTGGATCGAGTTCGACGCCGGCGGCTGCAGCATCGCCCTGCACCGCGGCGCGCGGAAATCGCGACTGGACTTCGCCACCGCGGAGCCGTTGGATCGGATGCACGGCGACCTCAAGTCCAGGGGCGTCAAGCTGCAGGAGATCAAGAAGGATTTCCTGGACCGCGGCCACTACTGCCGGGGCAAGGACGCCGAAGGCAATCCCTTCCAGATCTCTACGGGGTACTGATGACCGGCAAGCCCCTCGACGGCCTCCTGGTGGTCACCCTCGAGCAGGCGGTGGCGGCGCCGACCTGTTCGGTCCGCCTGGCCGACGCCGGGGCGCGGGTGATCAAGATCGAGCGGCCGGAGGGCGACTTCGCGCGCGGCTACGACCGGGTTGCCCGGGGCGAGAGCGCCTATTTCGTCTGGCTCAACCGCGGCAAGGAGTCGATCGCGCTCGATCTGAAGCGACCGGAGGATCTGGCGCTGGCCCGGCGCATGATCGCCAAGGCCGACGTCTTCATCCAGAACCTGGCGCCCGGCGCCGCCGCACGCTTGGGCCTCGATCCCGAGGCCCTGCGCGCCGAGCACCCGCGGCTCGTGACTTGTTCCATCTCCGGCTACGGCGAGTCCGGGCCCTACGCCGAGATGAAGGCCTACGACCTGCTGGTCCAGGCGGAGAGCGGCCTGGCCGCGATCACCGGGCGGCCCGAGGGTCCGGGTCGGGTCGGGGTCTCGGTCTGCGACATCGCCGCCGGCATGTACGCCCACGCGGCCGTCCTGGAGGCGCTGCTGGCCCGCGAGCGCAGTGGCGAGGGCCGTGCCATCGCGGTCTCGCTCTTCGATGCCCTGGCCGACTGGATGACCGTGCCCCTGCTGCACCACGACTACGGCGGTGCGGCGCCTCAGCGGGTCGGCCTCAACCATCCCTCGATCTCTCCCTACGGTGCCTACGCCTCACGTGACGGCCGGGAAGTGGTGATCTCGATCCAGAACCAGCGGGAATGGCGGCGGCTCTGCGCCGAGGTGCTGGAGAATCCGGATCTGGCCGAGGACCCGCGCTTCCGCGACAACACGGCGCGGGTCGAGAATCGGCCGGCCCTGAACGAAGAGATCGACGCCGTCTTCGGCCGCCTGTCCTTCGACGATCTCGTCGTCCGCTTGCGGGCGGCCGGCATCGCCTACGGCGCGATCAACGGGGTTGCCGAGCTCTCGCAGCATCCGCAGCTCCGCCGGGCGACGGTCGGGTCTCCGGCGGGGCCGCTCGAGGTCGTCGCGCCGCCAGCGCGGGTTGTCGGGCAGAACAGGGATTACGGGCCGGTGCCGGCGCTCGACCAGCAAGGCGCCGCCCTGCGCGAGGAGTTCGCCGAATGACCGAGGCCTTGGACCGCTGGCGGGCTTGGCTCGGCCGCCGCGAGGAGACACAAGACTGGCTCGACCTCAACCGGGCCCGGGCCATGCAGGCGACCCTCGATGTCGAGGAGCCGCCGCTGGAGGCCGGCGATCCCCTGCCGCCGCTCTGGCACTGGCTCTACTTCTGGAGCGTCGCCCCAGCCTCGGAGATTGGGCCCGACGGCCATGCCGCGCGCGGCGGCTTCCTGCCGGCGATCGAGCTGCCGCGCCGCATGTGGGCCGGTAGCCGGGTTCGCTTTCCCGCACCCCTGCCGCTGGGCGCCGAGGCGCGGCGCGAGTCCGAGATCGTCGCCGTCGACTTCAAGGAGGGGCGCAGCGGCCAGCTGGCCTTCGTCACCGTGCGGCACCGGATCACCGCGGCGGGCGTCCTCGCGGTCGAGGAGGAGCACGACATCGTCTACCGGGCGGCGGCGCGGCCGGGCGAGACGCCCCGCCCCGGCACCCGCGCGCCGGCCGACCCTCCCTGGCGGCGCGAGATCCGCCCCGACCCTGTGCTGCTGTTCCGCTACTCCGCGCTGACCTTCAACGGCCACCGCATCCACTACGACCAGCCCTATGTGACCGGCGTTGAGGGCTATCCCGGCCTGATCGTCCACGGCCCCCTGCTCGCCACCCTGATGGTCGAGCTCGCCCGTCGCTCGGCCGGCCGGCAGGTCGCCAGCTTCCAGTTCCGCGCCCTGCGCCCGATCTTCGACACCGCCCCCTTCACCGTCGCCGGCGCGCCGGAGGGCAAAAGCGCCGCAAAGGTCTGGGTCGCTGATCCGGAGGGTTCCTTGGCGATGGACGGCCAGGTCGGATTTACCTGAAGGACGGGGCGAAAAAAGGGGTCGGAATCATTTTTCTTGGTGCGCCCTACAAGCTTGTGTCAGCTTGTGTGGAGAAAAATGCCTCCGACCCCTTTTTTGGGACCTCTGTCGCGTGCCGCGAAGGCCAAGGCTTTTTCTGGAGGGCATTCCCCAGCACATCATCCAGCGTGGGAACAACCGCCGGACGATCTTCACCGACGATGCCGAGCGGCGGCAGTATCTGGCTTGGTTGGGCGAGATCGCCGAAGATCGCGGCCTGGACATCCATGCCTATGTGCTGATGACGAACCATGTCCATCTGCTTGCGACGCCGAATGCCGCCGACTCGGTCAGCAAGACGTTGCAGTCTCTCGGCCGCCGCTACGTCCCCTACTTCAATAGACGACACGACCGCAGTGGGACTCTTTGGGAAGGCCGCTATAGGTCCGCTCTGGTGGACAGTGAGTCCTATTTCCTGGCCTGCTCGCGCTACATCGAGCTGAACCCAATTCGAGCCGGGCTGGTCCGCCGCCGCCGCGACTATGCCTGGTCCAGCTACCGCCGCAACGCCGAGGGCCGCCGCGACGATCTCCTGCGGGAGCACCCGGTCTACACCGCCCTGGGGCCAGGGCCGGAGGCGCGCTGCCAGGCCTACAGCCAACTCTTCGAGCAGGAGATCCCCGCGAGCCAGATGGCGTCCATACGAACCGCCACGAACCAGGGCGGCGCCTTGGGCCCGGAGGCCTTTCTCGAAACGGTCGAACAAAGGCTGGGCCGGTCGGCGATTGCGCGGCCCCGGGGACGGCCGCGGCGGAAATCGACCTGAGCCCTTCTTCGCTGCTTCTACCCCTTGATCTCCCGCAGGGCCTGGATCAAGCGGTCGATCTCGTCCTCATCGTTGTAGTAGTGCACCGAGAGGCGCAGCAGGTCGGGTAGGTCGCGTTTCTCGGCGTCGATGCGGGTCGAGTTCGGGGTCGAATAAGAGGCGTTGATGCCCTGGGCGTGCAGGCGGTTGCGAACATCGGCGGTCGCGATCCCGGGCAGGGCCGTGGTGACGATGCCGCACTTGCGGGCGCCCAGGTCGTAGACCGGCAGGCCGAGCTCCTCGTCCAGGCGCAGGCGCAGATGATGGGCCAGCTTGACCACCCGGTCCTCGATCGCCTCCAGGCCCCAGCCCAGTGCGTAGTCGACCGCCACGCCCAGGCCGACGATCGCCGCGTAGTTGAACTCCCAGTTCTCGAAGCGTCGGGCGTCGGGACGCAATTCGTAGCGGTCCCGTTCCACCCAGGTCGCGGCGTGGAGGTCGGGCATCGGCGGATCCAGCCGCTCGAGCATCGCCTTGCGGACGTAGAGGAAGCCGCTGCCGCGCGGCCCGCGCAGGTACTTGCGCCCGGTCACCGAGAGCAGGTCGCAGCCCAGATCCTCGACGTCGAGTGCCAGCTGGCCGGCCGACTGGCAGGCGTCGAGCAGGAAGGGAATGCCGGCTGCCCTGGCGACCTTGCCGATCTCCGCTGCCGGATTGACCAGGCCGCCGTTGGTCGGCACGTGGGTGACCGAGATCAGCTTGACCTTGTCGTCGATCATGGCCTCCAGCGCCGCCACCGAGAGCTGGCCGGTATCGTCGCTGGGCACGACCTCGACCACGGCGCCGTGGTCCTTGGCCACCTTCAAGTAGGCGATGTAGTTGGCAGCGTACTCCGCCTCGGCGGTCAGGATCCGGTCGCCGGGCTTGAAGTCGAAGGCGTAGAAGGCCTGGTTCCAGGCGACCGTGGCGTTCTCCACCAGGGCCACCTCCTCCCGGGTGCAGTTCAGCAGCCTGGCGACGGCGCTGTAGGTGCCGGCGATCTTGTCGGCCGCGGCCGCGGCGGCTTCGTAGCCGCCCATCTCGCCCTCCAGGCGCAGGTGGTCGATCTGGGCGTCCAGCACCGCCCGCGGCATCAATGCCGCTCCGGCGTTGTTGAAGTGGGCGACCTTGGCGCAGCTCGGCGTCTCGGCACGGGCGCGGGCGATGTCGATGGCCATAGACGTCCTTTCCTCGGCTCGGAGCCGCGGACTTTAGGCATCTCGCGGTGCGAAGCCAAGCCGCCGCGCGCGGGCTTGACCGCCGCCGCCGGGCGTGGCCTTTGGTCCCGCGGGAGGGCGAGACCATGTCGGATCGAGATCTAGAGGTGCTGGCGGCCGCGGCGCGGGGCGATGCGGCCGCCCTGGCAGCGGCCCTGGAGGCCGGCGGCGACCCCAAGGCCCGGGACCGCTTCGGTGCCCCGGCCCTGGCCCTGGCGGCCGCCCGGGGCGACCTGGATTGCGTCGAGCGCCTGCTGGACGCCGGCGCCGAGATCGGCAAGACCAGCGATGCCGGCAACTCGGCGCTGATGCTGGCGGCCGCGCGGGGCCACGTCGAGGTCATGCGCCGCCTATTGGCGGCCGGCGCCGATCCGGAGCATCGCAACAAATGGGGCCTCGGCGCCGCCGACTGGGGGCAATGGCCGAAAAACGCTGCGGAGATCGAGGCCCTGCTGCTGGAGAACCGGGCGGATTAGCCCTTCGGCGAGGTGGAGGTCGGGGTCCGGCGGACCTGCCAGACCCGCTGGCGCTCGGCGCGCCAGGCCCGCAGCACCTTGAAGCGATAGCTGCCGCTGAACTCCGGCGTGGCGGAATGGTAGCGGCCGATCGCCCGGGTCCAGGAGCGCAGCCGTCGCTGCAGGTCGCTCAGGAAGCTCGCCGCGTAGTTGATGTTCTGGACCGGGTCGAGGGCGGCCTCCAGGTCTTCGAAGGCATCGGGATGGTGCAGCAGGTTGACCTGCATGCAGCCGACGTCGATCGAGACCACACCCTCGTTCTGCAGGCGCCGGACTTCGCGGATCGCGGCCTCCTTGCTCGGCAGGTAGCGGCCGCCCTGCTCGGAGGTGACCGTCCAGGGCCAGGGCAGAGTGTCGCCGCTGCGGTCGTGCCAGCGGCCGGATTCGACCTTGGCGATGGCGGTCAGCAGGAAGGGCGGCAGGCCGCGGGACCGCTCGATCTCGTCGGCGTTCTCAGCGCAGAGCAGCCAGGACTCGTCGCCCTGGTCGACGGCTTCAGCCTCGAAGGGCAGGGCGCTGAGGGCGAGGGCGAAGAGGCCCAGGACTCCGTTCCTGATGAGCGGGGCCGGGAAACGGCTGGCTTGGGCCGTCCTGGCCGTCGAGGAGCTGCGGGACGCGTTGCCGGTCTCCGCTGGAATCCTTCCGTGTCGCATGCCGTCCTGGCCCTCCGTTCGGATCTGGGTGAATGATCCGTGAAGGCGACAAATTTTTCGTTAAGTGAAGGCAGTGAAAAGCGCACTTTTTCAGGGATTTATGGTTAACGCGCGGCGGATCGCCGGCGCCCGGGAAAGCGCTGTCTCGTCCTGGTTTTGGGGCTATCGGCCGCCTGCTGGCGGCTAGCGCGGTTCCCGATCAGACGCGTTCGCGTCTGGCCGGATGTAGCGCCCTAGCGCCGCGGTCCCGGGTCGAGCCGGACGGCGCCCAGGGCGGAGACCACCTGGCGTATGCGCTGGCCCAGGATCGGCAGGTGGCTGCCCCGCTCGATCCGGCGCTCGTTCATGTAGAGGCTGCGGTTGATCTCGATCTGCAGGGCGTGGACCCCGGCCTCGGGCCGGCCGTAGTGGTCGGTCACGTAGCCGCCGGAATAGGGTTTGTTGCGGGTCACGACATAGCCGAAGTCGCTCAGGACCTGTTCCGCCGCCTCCAGGATCGCCGGCGCGCAGGAGCGGCCGTAGCGGTCGCCGAGGACGAAGTCGACCCGCCGGTTGCCGGGATCCCGGTCCATGGGGCCGCCGATCGAGGGCATGGAATGGCAGTCGATCAGGACGCAGTAGCCGAAGCGGACCCGGGTCTCCTCGATCAGGTCCCGCAAGGCCTGGTGGTAGGGCCAGTAGTAGTTGCGCAGCCGGAACAGGGCCTCCGCGAAGGTCAGCTTCTGGCGGTAGATGTTGGCGCCGTTGGCCACGGTCCGGGCGATGGTGCCGAGGCCGGCCGCGACCCGGGGCGAGCGGGTGTTGGCGTAGTCCGGCAGCGGGTCGACGAACATCGCCGGGTCGAGCTCGAAGGCCTCCCGGTTGGCGTCGATGTAGGCCCGCGGGAAGAGGGCGCGCAGCAGGGGCGCGCCAAGCTGGGGGGCGGCTGCGAAGATCTCGTCGACGAAGCTGTCCTCGGACATCCTGAGCGCCAGGGAATCGAGCCTGGAAGCGGCCACGAAATCGGCCGGATAATCCGCGCCGCTGTGCGGCGAGGCGAAGACCAGGGGCTTGGACTGGGTCTCGGGTGCCAGGATCTCGTAGGCCGGGCCGAGGCTTTCGGGCCTGGGCTGAGCGAGGGCTGCGTGAGCGTCCATCATCGCCTTTAGAGTTAATCGATAGGAGGCGCCCTGTCACCGGGCTTTATTGGTTAAATAGGTCGTTAAGGCTCATGCGGTTACAAGGGCTTGCAGATCCCCCCTTCCTCTTTTGCCGGCCTGGGGTATAGTCCGCCTTCGGGAGGGCCCCGGACGGCCCAGCAAGACAGGACGAGATGAGCACTGTGGGACCAGGAATGGCACGCATTCTCTTGGCCGAGGACGACGACGTGATGCGTCAGTTCCTGGCCAAGGCGCTGCAGCGCGCCGGCTACGAGGTCGAGGCCTTCGGCAACGGCATGGACGCCTTCGATGCCGTCAGCCGCAAGTGCTACGACCTGCTGCTGGCCGACGTGGTTATGCCGGGCCTGGACGGGATCGAGCTGGCCCGCCGGGCCGCCAAGGAGCAGCCGGGCCTCAAGGTCATGTTCATCACCGGCTTCGCCGCCGTGGCGCTCAAGGCCAAGGAACAGACCCCCAAGGGCACCCGCGTTCTCTCGAAGCCCTTCCACCTCCGCGACCTGGTCAACCAGGTCGATCGCATGCTGGCCGCCTGAGCCCGGCGTCGGCCCGGCTCGCCAACTCCCGGTTCCTCGTCAGCCGAACCGCCGCGCGGCTTTTCGCGCGCCGCAGGTCTTGCCAAAGAGGCCGGACCGGTGCTATTTCCGGCCACCCCTCGCAAGGGTCCCGCCGTCACCGGTGCAAGGGCGCGTAGCTCAGCGGGAGAGCACTACGTTGACATCGTAGGGGTCGCTGGTTCAATCCCAGCCGCGCCCACCATCCTTTCCGATCGCCTGCCAGTCCGAGTTGCCTTCAGGCGCGGCCGCGTTCGGCAGCCGCTGGCTCCAGGGTCCGCGACCTGTCCGCGACAGCGACCTTGACCCAGATTAAGGGCAAGTCGGGAAATCTGGTCTTTTCTGGTCTTCGGATGGTCCCGAGGCCGCG
>JASJAL010000114.1 GCA_030067055.1 Kiloniellales bacterium
CGCGATCACGCCAAGGCGACGGGCGAAAGCCTCCCGGTGGAGGAGATCGCTCGCCGCGCCGCGGCCGGAGACGCGGCCGCTTCGGCCAGCCTCGATCGCCATGCTGGGCGGCTGGCCCGCGGCCTCGCCAGCGTCATCAACGTGGTCGACCCCGATGCGGTGGTCCTGGGCGGCGGCCTGTCCAATCTTGAGTGGCTCTATGGCGAGCTCCCGGGCCGCTTGCAGGACTTCGTCTTCTCGGATGTCTGCACCACCCCGGTGGTCGCTGCGATGCACGGCGACTCCAGCGGCGTCCGCGGCGCAGCCTGGCTGTGGCGGCCGGAGGAGCTGTCGGCGGCCCTCGGCAGTGCCGGCGGGGGCAGTGGTCCATGACCACCCTCTGCCGGGACTGCGGCGCCCTCTGGGAGGCCCCTGAGGCGCAACGCTGCCCGGACTGCAGGTCGCCGCGCCTGCTGAGCCACCCAGAGCTGAGCCGCCTGGCGATCGCCCATATCGACTGCGACGCCTTCTATGCCAGCATCGAGAAGCGCGACCGGCCCGAGCTGGCCGAGCGGCCGGTGATCGTCGGCGGCGGTCGGCGCGGTGTGGTCTCGGCCTGCTGCTATGTCGCCCGGCTCTACGGGGTCCGCTCGGCGATGCCAATGTTCAAGGCCCTGAAGGCCTGTCCTGACGCCGTGGTGATCCGGCCCGACATGGCCAAGTACCAGGAAGCCGGCCTGGCAATCCGCCGGATGATGGAAGAGGTCACGCCGTTGGTCGAGCCGCTGTCGATCGACGAGGCCTTCCTCGATCTCTCCGGAACCGAGGCGCTACACGGCGGCCCGCCGGCGCGGACCCTGGCGCTGCTGGCCCTCGGGATCGAAGAGGCCTTCCAGATCACCGCCTCGATCGGCCTGAGCTACAACAAGTTCCTGGCCAAGGTGGCCTCGGACCTGGACAAGCCCCGGGGCTTCGCCGTGATCGGCGAGGCCGAGGCCGAAGGCTTCCTGGCCGAGCAGCCGGTCAGCCTGCTCTGGGGCGTCGGCAAGGCCCTGCGAACCGCGCTGGAGCGCGACGGGATCACCAAGGTCGGGCAACTTCGGCGCTACGAGGAGACCGATCTGATCGCCCGCTACGGGGCCATCGGCGGCCGCCTGCACCGCTTCTCGCACGGCCGCGACGCCCGGCAGGTCGACCCGCGCGAGCCGGCCAAGAGCATCTCGGCGGAGACCACCTTCGACCGTGACCTGGCCGCGCTCGACGCCCTGAGCGGCCGCCTCTGGCCGCTCTGCGAGAAGGTCTCCCGGCGGCTCAAGCGCAAGGACCTGGCCGGACGCAGCGTCACCTTGAAGCTCAAGACCGCGGAGTTCCGCCTGCTGACTCGGAGCCGGCGCCTGGATGCCCCGAGCCAGCTCGCCGAGGTACTTTTCGATGCCGCCCTGCCCCTGCTTGCCAAGGAAGCCGACGGCCGGCGCTTCCGCCTGATCGGCGTCGGCGCCAGCGACCTCGGTCCCGGCGACCTCGCGGATCCGCCGGACCTGCTCGACCCCGAACGGGCCCGGCGTGGCCGGGTCGAGGCAGCCATGGATGAGGTCCGGGAGAAGCTTGGGCGGGACGCGATCCGCAAGGGCCGCGGGCTGCTGAGCGGCGACCGCAGGCCCTCATAGGGCGGCCCGCGGTCATTTAAACGCAGATGAGCTACTCTATCTATCTGAAATAGAAAAAGTTATCTTCGCTCAGCTGACCCCATTTGAGCGAAGTCCAGGCTAGCAGGCCGGCGAGTCCAAGGGCTCGAGTTCTTCCAGGACGGCCCGGACCGAGAACTCCGGGAAGTCCAGGACCAGTTCGTCAACCACGCCGTTGGCATAGATCCGCAAGGCCTGCTCTTGCTGCGGCTCTGCCGCCTCGGGGCCGCCGAGATCGAAAAAGGCCAGGCGCAAGCGCCAGGACGGCTGGTCCTTGATCGCTTCCAAACCCTCGGACACGCTGGCCTCGGGCGCCAGGGCCTCGACCAGGGCCGCCGAGACGCCGAAGAGGCCGATCTCCCCGGAACCGTCGAAGACCGTGCGCCACAGCGGCAAGGCCTCGCGGCGCATCGCCTCGATCAGGACCTGCGTATGCTCGACCGGAAACAGGGTGCCGGCCGGCAGGGGAACGCGCTTCTCCTCGGGCTGGGCGAAGGACGCTTGACCTGCCTTTTGCGCCGCCTCGAGTTGCGCCTTACCGCGAATCTCCTCGCTGGCACGGCCCCCATAGAGGTGGCGGATGAAAAAGCGATAGTTGAGGCCGTCTTTCGATTCCCAGGTGTTCAGAGTCAGGCCGAAGTCGACCCGGTTGCCGTCTTCGTAGCCGACCAGGATCCGCATCCGCTGCGACACCGTCCAGGCATCGCAGGTATCGCTCCATTCGAAGTCCATGCGCCCGGAAACGTCGACCACGCTGCTGCCGCCACGCAGGGCCGAGAGCTCCATGCGGTAGACCGCACGGTGCGGCAGGATCTCAACCCCTTCGGCGGAGGCAACGGCCGAAGGTGCCGCCCAAAGCACAAGGCAGGCGAAGAGCAGGCGGCAGACTCTCGACGCTGGCGACACGAGGCGGGTTCCCTGGTCCAATGACCGCGATACGGCGGAGACGTTCAAGCCGCCCGGCCGGGGTCTGGCGGGGCGGCATGGCATAGCGGCTAGATACTAGACCCGACACAGGATAGCAACTTCGGCCTCTGCCCGGGGCAGGTCCCGGCAGCGCCGCGCCCGGCAAAACCCGCCGGCCCCTGCCGCCAGGGCTAGAGTTCAGCATCACCGAGGGCATTCTGGCATCGAATCAGAGCCTTAGCGCCCAGGCGGCTCGGCGGCCCCGGGTTGCCGCACCCCGGCGGCCCCGCCGCCGAGGATGCGAACCGGGCAGAAACTGCCCTTCCCTTCAGAGGAAGTCTATTTGAATCAGTGCGTTGCACTTGGCACGGCTCTTGCGACGAAGCCAGCGATGGGAATTTTCAGCGAGGCCGAGACCGTGGCTCAAAACCAAACCAACGCCGCAGCGTTACTCGAACAAGACTTGGCCCCCTTGCGCGACGGGCTGGCCCGCTTGCGCGACCGGGCGGGGCAACGCGACAGCGAGGTCAGGGGCCTCGTCGATCAGCTGATCCAGGCGGCCGCCGAGGCCGAGCGCCGGATCAGCGAGCAGCGAGCGCGGATCTCCTACCTGGAGGGGCTCTCGAACAGCGACGAGCTGACCGGCTTGTTGAACCGGCGGGGCTTCCATTTGGCGCTCGGCGCCGCTCTGGCCCGTGCGCAGCGCCATGGCGAGACCGGCCTGCTGGTGCTCTGCGACCTGGATCGCTTCAAGGCGATCAACGACCGCCACGGCCACCTCGCCGGAGACAGCGTGCTGCGAAGTGTGGCCGCGCTGCTGCGCAAGGAGATCCGGCGCAGCGATGCGGTGGCCCGGATCGGCGGCGACGAGTTCGCCATCCTGATGAGCGATACCCGACGCAGTCAGGCCGCCGACCGGGTGCTGCGGCTCAAGGCCAGGATCCGCGACCTCGAGGTGCCCTGGCAATCCCGCCGGCTGCGCGCCTCGGCCAGCTTCGGCGCGGCCGCCTACAACGCCGGCTCGACCGCCGACGGCCTGCTGTTCATCGCCGATCAGGCTCTCTACGCCGACAAGCGCCCGAAGCTGGTTCTCGGCGGCCTCTCGGGCGCTCCCGGCAGCAACTAGGCCGCAGTTTCCGGACCTACAGCCTGACGGTGCCGGTCCGCCGGCAAGATCGGCCAAACGCGTTCTTTGCTTCCGCAGGGCTTGCATCGGTGCTTCGAGCTCATAGCTCCTAGCGCATGGCTCCGCCTCTCCAAACATCTGTTTCCCCCGGACTCACGGCACTGCTCGTCGGCTTGACCTACGGGCTGCTGCTCGGCCTCTTCCTTGGCTGGCTGATCTGGGCCTAGCCGACCCGTCCGGCGCTACGCCTCGCTGCCCGCTCACCCGGCCTGACCCGGCCGCATTGACCGGCTAGACTGGCTGCATGCGCTTTCTTCGAACGATCCGTCTGGATAACTCCGACCTCAAGGTCTTCCCGTTGGCGGCGGCGCCCGGGGAGTGGGCGGTGCCCGGCAGCTTCACCTTCGCCGAGGCCGACCCCCAGGACCTCGCCGGAAAGGAGAAGCAGGCCTTCAGGAACGGCTGGCTCGGCACGGAGAGCTTCGGCCGGGCGACCCTGGTCGAGGTCGCCGAGATCGACGAAGCCGCCTTCTACCGAGTGGTCGAGCGCCTGGCCCGGCATTTCGTCGAGGTCTACGGCGCGCCCAGCCTGACCGCCGCCCTGCCGGCGGCACGGGAGGAGGCGGACTACGCCCAGGGCCTCTGCGATCACAAGCTGCACAGTCTGCTGGCCATCGAGCGGGAGCCGGGCGGGGCGGGCGTGACCGAGCGAGTCCGAGTGATCCGGCCGGAGCGAGCAGCCGATCATGCCAGGATCTGGGAGATCGAGACGGAGTAGCGCGGACCGCCTGCAGGCCGTTGGCCGCTCAGCCCTCGGTCAGGGGCGCCGGCTGCTGCTGGGTGATGCAGTGGATGCCGCCGCCGCCGTAGACGATCTCCAGGGTATCGATCTGGACCACCTCGCGGTCGGGAAAGGCCTGGCGCAGAATCTCATAGGCCTTCTGGTCCGCCGGGTCCTCGAAGCCGGGCGCCACCACCGCACCGTTGGCGAGGTAGAAGTTGACGTACGACGCTAGCAATGGCGCACCCCGGTGATCCTCGAGCTGGGTCTGGGGCTGCGGCATTTCGACCACTTCGAGCGCCCTGCCACGGGCATCCCTGGCATCGCGCAGGCGCTTCAAGTTCTCTGCAAGGGCAGCGTGGTTCGGCGCGCTTTCCGGACCGGGATGCTGGGCCAGGACCACGCCGGGCGCGAGGAAACAGGCCAGGTTGTCGATATGGCCGTCGGTTTCGTCGTCGAGAGGGTCGCCGGCCAGCCAGATCACCGTCTCGATCCCAAGGTGGTCGCGGAGCAGGGCTTCGACGGCGTCACGGCTGAGGTCCGGATTGCGATTCTCGTTGAGCAGGCACTGCTCCGTGGTCAATAGCGTGCCCTCGCCATCGGTATGGATGGCGCCCCCTTCCATCACCAGGGGCGCGGCGTAGCAAGGCAACTCGAGCTGCTCCAGGATCCGACGGGCCATCTGGGCGTCCTCGTCGAAGGGCTGATACTTGCCGCCCCAGGCATTGAAGACCCAGTCGATACCGGCCACCCCACCTCGCCGATCGACGACGAAGGTCGGCCCGCTGTCGCGCGCCCAGGAATCGTCATGGGTGAGCGACAGGCAACTCACACCGGAGCCGCAGCTGAGGCTGGCCTCGGCCACGTCGTGCGGATTGGCGATCATGGTGACCGGCTCGAATCGGGAGATTTCTTTCGCGACCTCGGCGTAGGCCTCTCTGACCGCGGACAGGCGATCGCCCCACAAATCCTCACGGCAGGGCCACGCCATCCAGCAGCGCGCGTGGGGCGCCCATTCGGGCGGCATGAAAAAACCGTCGTTAGCAGGCAAGGTCATGCAAGAAGCGCCACGCCGTTGGTCCAGTTTCCAGCATAGACCCAGCGGCCGGCCACCGCCGCTAAAGTCCGGATAGGGAATACAATCAAAAATTGTATTGTTCGAGCTAAGGCCGAGTCTAGCGCGGCCCGCGCTTGCCGCAAGGGTCTATCTGTCCTGGTAGAACCCGAAGCCGCGATCCCAGCCCGAGCCGTCCTGCACCTCCGGGGCGGGAAGGTAGCCCGAGATATTGCTCGCGGTCTGGGTCGCACGGGGATCGCGGCGCTCGGCGAGCGTCCCGGCGTCTTGGCCATCGGTGCCTTCGATCGCGGAATCCTCGGTCAAGGGAGTCTCCGCCAGCATGGGGCGGTCCGGATCGACGATGACCGAGCCGTCGGCCCGCAGGAACTCCGCCTCTGCCAACTCGGGGCTCGCCTCGAGCGGCTGCAGGGCGACCTCGAAGTCGCCCTCCGGATAGCCGTTGCCGATCGGCCGACAGATCTGTCCCTCCAGGGCGCGGATGATCTCGCAATCCTCCTGCAGCACCAGGGAGAGCCCATGGTCCGTGGTCGTCTTGCCGGTAAAGAAATAGCTGACGCTGCTGACCGCCATGTTCGCGAACGACGAAATCGGCGTTCCGCAAGCTGACAACAGCATGCAGGCACAAAGCACGAAAGCGATCCGCATCCCTCTCCCCTCGCCCGAGACCTCGGCCCGCCGAGGCGCGGGTCAAGTCTTCAGGCAGAAGGGATTTTCGCGTCCGACCGCTTAAGAAAGTGCTTACGTTTGGGCCTGGAGCCGAAGCCGGAGCGGATTCTCCACTCGGGTTCAGCCCTCGTGAAGTTCCGGCGGCAGCTCGACGCGGATGTGCAGGTCCCGAAGCTGCTCCGGCGTCGCCTCGGAGGGCGCGGCCATCATCAGGTCCTCGAACTGGCCGTTCATGGCGAAAGCGTTGATTTCCCGCAAATTTGTCTCGTCGGCGAGGAGCATCACGATGCGATCGATGCCGAAGGCGCAACCGCCGTGGGGCGGCGCGCCGAACTGCATCGCGGTGAGCATGCCGCCGAAGCGCTCCTCCAGGACCTCGCGGCCGTAGCCGACCAGGTGGAAGGCCCGCTCCATGATCTCCGGGTCGTGGTTCCGGATCGCTCCGGAGCAAAGCTCGTTGCCGTTGCAGACGCAGTCATACTGAAAGGCCAGGACCTCCAGCGGGTCCTCGGTGTTCAGCGCCTTGAGCCCGCCCTGGGGCATGGAGAATGGGTTGTGCGAGAACTCGATCTTGCCGGTCTTCTCGTCCAGTTCGTACATCGGGAAGTCTACGATCCAGCAGAACTTGAAGCTGCCCTTCTCGCGCAGGTCCATGTCGTCGCAGATCCGGTCGCGCGCCAGGCCCGCCATCTTGGCCGCCGCCATCTCGAGATCGCAGACGAAGAAGATGGCATCGCCCTCTTCCAGGCCGGCCGCGACCTTCATTGCCTCCTGGGCAGCGGCAGGGACGAACTTGGCGATCGGCCCCTTGCCCTCGCCGCCCTGGAACAGGATGTAGCCCAGACCCGGCGCGCCCTGCTTCCGGGCCCAGTCGTTCAGCTTATCGAAGAAGCTCCGCGGCCGCTCGCCGACCTGCGGCGCCCGGATCGCGCGCACCACGCCGCCCTTCTTGATGACGTTCTTGAAGGCGTTGAATTCGACGTCGTCGCGGGCGAAGACCTCGGTCACGTCGACGATCTTCAACGGGTTGCGCAGGTCCGGCTTATCGGTTCCGTAGCTCAGCATGGCCTCGCGGAAGGGGATCCGCGGGAAGGGCGCCTGGGTGACGCCGTGCTTGTTCCCAGTCCAGTCGGCGAACTCCTCGAAGACCCCGGCCAGGACCGGCTCCATCGTCGAGAAGACGTCGTCCTGCGTCACGAAGGACATTTCGACGTCCAGCTGATAGTGCTCGGCTAGGCGGTTCGCGCGGCTGTCCTCGTCGCGGAAGCAGGGCGCGATCTGGAAGTAGCGGTCGAAGCCGGACATCATCAACAGCTGCTTGAACTGCTGCGGCGCCTGGGGCAGCGCGTAGAACTTGCCCGGATGCAGCCGTGACGGCACCAGGAAGTCGCGCGCGCCCTCCGGGCTGCTGGCGGTCAGGATCGGGGTCTGGAACTCCTGGAACCCGCTGTCCCACATGCGTCGGCGAATCGAGGCGATCACCGCGTTGCGGAGCCGGATCTTGCGCTGCATCTTGTCGCGCCGCAGGTCGAGATAGCGATGACTGAGGCGCGTATCCTCGCCCGCGTCCTCATCGGAATTGACCTGTAGCGGCAGGATCTCGGCCCGCGACTGGACCTCGTAGGTATCGATCCGCAGTTCGACCTGGCCGGTCGGGAGCTTCGGGTTGACGGTCTCTGCGCTGCGGGCGACGACGGGCCCGGTCACGGTAAGCACGCTCTCCACCCTCATGGCTTCGAGGCCCTCGAAAAGCGGGCTCGAAACGTCGACCACGCACTGCGTCACGCCGTAATGGTCCCGGAGGTCGATGAACAGCAGCTGACCATGGTCCCGCTTGCTGTGAATCCAGCCGGACAGCCGGACGGTCTCCTCCACGTGCTCAGGCCTGATCTCGCCACAGGTGTGGGTGCGGTAGGGATGCATCGCTCTTTCCCCGGGAATTCTGGGCTATGCGCTGGTATTTTTGCAGCCCGGAGCAGCCTGCCGGACCGCCGGGAAAAGGCACCGATCCGGCGGCTTTGTCAAGGCCGGGGCCGATCCCGGCAAAGGCCGGCAGTCCGGGGCGGAACCGGCTTTGCCCGGGGCCATTCCGGAGCCACCCCGGGGGGCCTTTTCGATCCACCGGCTTCCGTGTATAGCTCCGCCATGACCGTGATCGCCGACAGCGCGGAACTGGCGGCCTTCTGCCAGCGCCAAGCCGCCGCTGACTTCCTTGCCATCGATACTGAGTTTCTCCGGGACACGACCTACTGGCCCAAGCTCTGCCTGGTTCAGGTCGGTGCGGCCGAGGACGCGGTCGCCATCGACACCCTGGCCGATGGCATCGACCTGGCCCCCCTGGGCCGGCTCCTGGCCGATCCGAAGGTGCTGAAGGTCTTCCATTCGGCC
>JASJAL010000115.1 GCA_030067055.1 Kiloniellales bacterium
CAGACCGTGCCCGATCTCTGCGAGCTCGGGATCGTCGCCAACTGGACGGGTCTGATGCCCGACCGGCCCGAGCTGCACGCGCCCTTCCTCAGGTCCGGCGAGCTGCCCGATGTCTTTCGTGAGTCTGAAGGAGGCGGTCTCCTCGAACGCGCCGGCAGCATCGACGCCTTCGTCTGCATGCGGCGGCGCGACGAGCTCGGCTTTGCGGGCGGGGTCTTCGCAGTCGTCGACTGTGACCCCGGTCTCGGCGCGGTGCTGGCGGCCAAGGGCCTGCCGGTCAGCGGCGACGGTTGCCGATTGATGGTCCACAACCCGGTCCATCTGCTCGGCGCCGAGGCTCCGATCTCCATGCTTGAGACGACCGAGCCGCAGGGACGGGGACCGCTGCCGCGTCCGCGCGTCGACCTGGTCGGCGTGACCCGCGAGGCCCTGGCCGAGGGGAAGGCCCTGGAGCTTGGCGAGCGTCATGCGCTGTCTGGGGTGGTGCCCCGCCTCCTGCCGGCTGGGCCCTTGAGCCCTTCGGCCCCGCTTCCCTATTACCTGGCGGCCGGGGCGAGACTGCGCCGCGACCTGGCGCCCGGAGCCATGATCACCCTCGAGGACGTGGAACTGCCCGAAGACCCGACGCTCCTGGCCTTGCGGCGGCGTCAGGACGCGGTCTTTCATGACACTTCCGGTGACGGATAACCTTTGGGCGGCAAATCAGGAGCTTAGCCGATGTCTCGAATCGTCGATCTCAGCACGCCCATTGCCGACCACTTCCGCTGGCCGGTGGAACGGAGCGTTCAGGGCGACTTCGACAAGGGGGATGTCTTCCAGGTCACGCGTCTGGGCTGGAGCGTCCACGGCTTCACCCACATGGACAGCCCGCGCCACATGGTGCCCGGCGGCCCGACCACCAGCGACATCCCCCTGGAGACCACCATCGGCGAGGCGGCGGTGCTGGACTTCACCGACATCGCGCCGGAAACCGCCCTGGATAGCGCGGCTCTGGAGGCCCGGGCCGGGCACCTGGGCCCCGGCGACATCGTGCTCTTCAAGACCGCCTGGGGCGCCCGCCGCTCGATCGACACCCCGGAGTTCTGGACCGAGGCGCCTTACGTCACCCGCGACGGCGCGGAGTGGCTGCGGGACCGGAAGCCGCGGGCGGTCGGCTTCGACTTCCCCCAGGACTATCCGATCCGTCTTTTGCTGAAAGGCGAGGTCCGGCCGATCGAGGAGCAGGTAACCCACGACGTATTGCTCCGCAACGGCGTCGTGTTGATCGAGTATCTGGTCAACACCCAGGAGATCGACCGGGAGCGGGTCTGGTTCTGCTGCCTGCCCCTGAAGATCGAGGACAGCGACGGCGCCCCGGTCCGCGCCATCGCAATGCTCGACGCCTGAGGTCGCTGGCGGAGCCCATTCGGCGTTAACCGATCGCGAGGGCCGCCCGGCTAGGCTTAGACCCTGCCAAGAGTTGCGACAGGGCCTCATGACGACCAGGCAAGACATTGATGGGCCATGCCTTTCAGCCAGACACTGGCTGACCGCCGCGCGGCTGCGCGCTTATCCGATGATCCTACTAGCCGTCTTCGCCCTGGCGATCCTGGGCTACCTTGCCGCCTCCGACGGTCTGGAGGATCCCCTGGGCAAGCCCCTTGGCACCTACTTCAGCCCCTTCCATGCCGCCGCCCGCTTGGCGCTGCAGGGCGAGGCGGTCGGCGCCTACCGGCCGCAACGGCTGCTGACGGCCCAGCAAGGCGCTATTCCCGGGACCGATGACGTCTTCGTCTTTCCGCAGCCGCCGGTCTTCCTGCTAATGATTCTGCCCTTCGGTCTGCTGCCCTACGTTCCGGGGCTGGTGGCCTGGCTCGCTCTCGGCTACGGGAGCTATGCCGCCTCGCTGCTGAGCCACCGGGAGGCCCGGGCCGCTACCTGGGCGGTCCTCGCCTTTCCAGGCGCCATCGTCTGCGCCCTCAACAGCCAGACCGGCCTACTGGCGGTGGCGCTGTTGGTCGGGGCGATGGGCCTGCTCGAGCGGCGGCCGCTTTGCGCCGGTCTACTGCTCGGACTCTGCGGCTTCCGCCCGGAACTGTTCCTGGCCTCGAGCCTGGCACTGGCGGCCGGCGGCTATTGGCGGACTCTTGCGGTGGCCGCAGCCAGCCTGGCCGGACTGGTCGTGGTCTCTTTCGTGGCCTTCGGGACCGCGGCCTGGCTCGCCTTCCGGGAGAGCCTGCCCTGGCTGGGCCAGGTCTTGGCCGAGGGCTGGCTACCCTGGTTCAAGTTGGTCAGCGTCTACGGCGCCGGGCGGCTTGCCGGTCTAGGACTCGAGGCAGCGGTCCTCTTGCAGGCCGCAGTCACGCTGCTGGCTTTGGGCAGCCTGATCTGGGCCTGGCGCAGGCCGGCGCCGCTGGAGCTCAAGGCCGCGGTCCTGGGCTGCTCGGCACTGCTGGTCTCGCCGCTGACTCTCTACTACGACCTCGTCCTTCTCGCCCTGCCTCTGCTGTACCTTGCCCTGGAGGGACTGCGGCATGGCTGGCGAAGCGGGGAGCGCGAGCTTCTGGTCGCCGCCTGGGTTCTGCCGCTGGTCGTCCTTCCCCTGGGGCAGGTGGCTAGCCTGCAGCTTGCACCCTTTGTAATCCTGGCGGTTCTGGCGATTCCGCTCCGGCGGATCCAGGCTGCCGAGGCGCCTAGCTAGGCTGCGGCAAGTCCGGTCGGCCTCGCTTGAGGCCGCGCCCGACCAGCTTCCAGATCACCAGCATGAGCGCGATCGAGAGGTAGCCGTCGATGGCGTAGTGCCAGCCGAGGTGAATCGAGCCGAGCAGGATCACGATGGCATAGCCGGTGAGCAGCCAGCCGAGCCGGCGCGAGATCCGCCACCCCAGCAAGGCCTGCAGGGTGGCTACCGCGAGGTGCAGGCTGGGCATGGCAGAGATCCCGCCGCCGACCGCGATGCCGGTGCTCCGGTAGTTCTCCCAGAGATAGCTCTGCGCCTCGAGCGACCAGTTGGTGAAGCTGGCGTCGGCAGTCCTGAGGTAGTCCATCAGGGGCGCATAGGGGTCCGGTCCATCGACCACCGGGCCGTAGAAGCAGGGGCCGGCGGAGGACAGGAGCAGGGCGAGCCCATTGCCGAGCAGCGCCCAGGCCAGGAGGAAGCTGACGAGGTACTGCTGACGCAGGCGCAGGTCGCGGAGCGAGAAGATCTGCCAGCAGAAGATCAGGTACATCAGCGGCAGCCAGAGGTTATAGAGGTAGCTGATGACCGAGGTGACCGGCGGGTAACCGAGGACCGGCTGCAGGAGCTCCCAGGGGTGCCGGCCAAAGTGCAGGGCGCGGTCGAGTTCCATGAAGGCCTGGTCGTAGGCGAAGGGCTGGATCAGCGGGATCGCATTCTTGACCGAGGTGAAGGCGCCGCTGAACAGCGGCAAGAGCAGAAGGGGCAGGAGCGCCATCGCGATCCGCTCGAGCCCGAACTTCTCGTCATCGCGGATCGCCGACAGCAGACCGCGCAGGCGGAAGGGCCGGACGTGAAAGACGTGCTGCAGCAGGTGCCCCAGCAGAACGCAGCCGCCGGCGGCGGCCGCCGGAATCACGGCGCTCAGGACGTAGACCCCGAGGGCCAGCTCGTGGGGATAGCCATTGAGGCCGAGCAGGCCGTGGGCGAGCAGGCTGTAGCCGATCCCGAGTGCCAGCAGTATCCGGTGATGCCGCAGACTGACCAGGAGCGCGCCGTAGAGGCGCGCGCCGAAGGCCATGCGTTCCTGGATCGAGGTCTCGCTCAAGGCGTCGTCCTGAAGTGCTTGATTTAAAATGTCTTCTAAGCGGTCTTGCCTAGCATTTCCTTAAGTCGACCGCAGGGATGCAGGTTCAGGCGGTGACGCAACCGAGGCGCGCGCCTTGCGAAGCTGAACATCCTGGCCTTAAGCTCTGAACCACAAGGAAATCTGGCAGGTGTCGCAGCACCCATCACCAAGGCGTGTACCGGTGCCTGCGTCCCTGACCAGGAACGGGCTCGTGGCTTTCCGAGCCCGGAACAGGGGAGGAAGACATGCAGTCCAGTCTGAAGCTATCCGCTGTCCTGGCGGCCTTCGCCGCCGCGACCGCCATGTCCACGGCCGCTGTCGCCGACACCAGCGATGTGACCTGGCAGACCCGAGTCGTGGTCGAGAAGACGGGCGCCCACTGCGCCGACGATCCCAAGTGCTTCAACCGATACCACCCGGCGATCCCGCCGGCCGCGCGTGCCAACCCGGGCGACTTCATCGTCTTCGAGACCCGCGACGCCCTGGACAGCGACCTCGACCTGGAGTCGACGGCCGAGGACGTGACGGCGCTCGACCTGTCGCTGGTGCATCCCATGACCGGACCGGTTTTCATCGAAGGCGCCAAGCGCGGCGACGTAGTGGTCGTGACCCTGGTCGACATCGAGCCGGACCAGTACGGCTACACCGTGATCGTGCCGGGCTTCGGGTTCCTGCGGGACCTCTACCCGGACCCCCATATCGTCAACTGGAAGACCAGCCGCCTGAAGGCGGTCTCGGACCAGATGCCGGGCGTGGCGGTGCCCTTCCAGGGCTTCATGGGTTCGGTGGGCGTGCTGCCGGGCGAGCCGGAGGTCGAGGCCTGGCTGGCCCGCGAGGGCGCCCTGGCCGAGGCCGGCGGCATCGCCCTGATGCCCTTGCCGGCCGGCGCTCAGCCCGCGGCGGTCTGTGGCGCCGAGGGCAGCCACAAGGACAAATGCCTGCGCACCATCCCGCCGCGCGAGAACGGCGGCAACATGGACGTCAAGCAGATGCAGGTCGGCACCCGCCTGCTGCTGCCCTGCTTCGTCGACGGCTGCGGCCTTTTCGTCGGCGACGTCCACTACGCCCAGGGCGACGGCGAGGTCTCGGGCACCGCGATCGAGATGGGCGCCAAGGTGACCGTGGTCACCGAGGTGCTGGAGGACCTGGCCGATGAGGTCAGCCAGCCGCACTTCGAGGGCGGGGCGGAGCTCAAGGCGACCATGCCGTCAAACTTCTACGCCACCGTCGGCTTGCCGCTGAAGGACAAGGGCACCATCCCGGTCTACGACACCTATCTCGATTCCCAGAAGATCGCCGATCTAGAGAACCTCTCTGAGAGCCTGACCCTGGCGGCCCGCGATGCCCTGATCCAGATGATCGACTACATGGTCGAGGAGCATAATCTGACCCGCGAGCAGGCCTACATCCTGGCCAGCGTGGCGGTCGACCTGCGGGTCGGGCAGGTGGTCGATGTGCCCAACTACGTGGTCACCGCGATCCTCAACCTCGATGTCTTCGAAGGGGAATAAAGCCATGGAACGGCGCGCTTTCCTGGGCGCCGTGGTCCGGGCGGGGCTGGTCGTAACGGCGGCCGGCCTGCTGCCCGGCCATACGCCTTACCGGCAGTGGGTCGTCTACCGCAAGCGGCACCTGATGATCCTAGCGAGCAAGCGGGACCCGGAGGGCTATGCCAAGTGCCGCGGCCTGGCCGAACGCCTGGCGGCGGCGATACCGGAGAGCCGGGCCCGGCCGAGCCGGGCGGCCAACGCCGAGCGCATGGCCAGCCTGCTCAGCACCGGGCAGATGGATCTTGCCGTCGTCGACGCCGAGACTGCTCGCGATTTGGTGGCCGGGACGGGCCCCTCCCGGGGCTACGGCCCGATCGACCTGCAGCTGTTGCAGGCGCTGGAAGGCGACCATCTCCTGGTCGCCAGGGCAGCCTTCTCCAAGGCCCACGCCTACCGGGTGGCGGAAGCCCTGGGGGCGCAGGATCCAGGACAGGGCGCTCCTCTGCCGCTGCATCCAGGGATGGCGGCCTTCCTGTCGGGGGCGCCGGCGCCTGCTGGACCCGCGCCCGAGGCGGAGGGCAGCGAAGACCATCACTGAGGCCGTTCGCGCCCCGCGCCTGCCGCGGTCATGCCTTCGCTTCGTCACAAAGGCATCCCATCTCCCGAACGAGACGGTGGAGTGCGATGATGAGCGGGAAGGGCGGCCGCGGACGCGGTATCGGCAGAGATTCGAAAGGCCAGTCATGGAGACGGTGGCCCGGTCCTCTGCACGAACTCTGCTGGTTGCTCATGCCCTTGGCGGTTCTCGGTGCGAAGCTCGGCTGGGACTCGCTGACCGAAAGCTCGTCCCTCGAGCTTCTCTGGTTCGCCGGGGAGGTCGGCTATCACTTGGCCGCGGCGGAGGAGGCGCTGGGCTTCCTGCTGCCGTGATTCCGCGTTGAAGTCCCTGAGTCTGCACCTGATATCTTGGTCTTGACGGAGCGCTCCAAGAGAAGGATTGCCGCCATGGCCATTACCATCCGACGGCTCGATCACGTGGTGCTTCGGGTCGCGGACCTCGACCGCGCGATCGCCTTCTACCGCGATGTGCTGGGCTGCCACGAGGAACGGCGTGTCGAGAGCATTTCGCTGGTCCAGATGCGTGCCGGCGAGTCCCTCATCGACCTGATTCCCGCGCCATCGAAGCCGGACGCCGAGGGCGGCAACATGGACCACTTCGCCCTGCGCATCGATCCCTTCGACGAAGCGAATTTGCGCCGCCATCTCGAGCGACATGGAATAGCGGTCGGCGAGGTGGCCTCCCGCTATGGCGCGGAGGGCAGCGGACCCTCGCTCTACATCGAGGATCCGGACGGCAACACCGTCGAGCTCAAAGGGCCGCCGTACGCCTGATCCGACGCGCGCCGCCCGGCCACAGCGGCCCGGAGCTTGGCGGCTGACGGCGTTTCCATCTGCAGCGGGCCACCGGTGGCGAGCAAAAGCACCGCGCCGTGCTCCCGGCTGAAGCGCCGGGCCTCGCGCAGGACCACGCTTTCTGCCGTGCCGAGCCGGGTCGCATCGAGGAACTCGGCCAGCAGATGACCGCGACCGGAAACGAAGTCCCGGACCTGGAATCGTCGTTTCATCAGTCCCTTGGGCCGTGACCCTTCCACAGACCTGAAGATCGGGACATAGGCGACATAGACGGTCATAGGACCTCCTCAAGATCAATATCTAGGAGGGCTCTGTGGCGGTTCTGTGATAAGTCCTTGGAACAACAAAGGCGGGGGCGGGGTTTGGACGGACAGCGGCCGGAAGGCGAGAGCGGGGCCACCGCGCCGGAGCAGCCTGCTCCTTCCGCCGGCGGCCCTTGGTCGGAATTGGCCCCCGTCACCCGCGGTATCCTCCTGATGGTCGCCTCGACCGTCGGCTTCTCGGCAATGCATGTCCTGGTGCGTTTCGTCTCGGCCGAGCTGCACCCCTTCCAGGTCGCCTTCTTCAGAAACGCCTTCGGCGTCGTGGTCTTCCTGCCCTTCATGCTGAAGTCCGGCTTTGCCGTGTTCCACACGCAGCGCCTCGGCCTACATGGCCTGCGGGCGCTGCTCAACGTGGCCGCCATGCTGTCTTTCTTCATGGCGCTCAGCCTGACACCGATCGCTCAGGTGACGGCCCTGGCCTTCACGGCGCCGATCTTCGCGGCGGTCCTGAGCGTGGTGCTGCTGCGCGAGCGGGTCCACCTCCGGCGCTGGAGCGCGATCCTGCTCGGCTTCCTCGGCACCTTGGTCATCCTGCGGCCGGGACTCCAGAGCATCGACCTGGGGTCGGTCCTGACCCTGATCGCGGCCGTGCTCTGGGCCGCCACCATGATCGTCATCCGGGTCCTGGGCCGCAGCGAGTCGAGCCTGACCATCACCGCCTACATGAACGTCTTGCTGGCGCTGCTCTCCCTCGTCCCTGCGCTCCTGTTCTGGCGGACGCCGTCGCTGGCCGCGCTTGCCTGGCTGCTGGTCATCGGGATCCTGGGCACCCTGGCGCAACTCGCTCTGGCGCAGTCCCTCAAGGAAGCCGAGCCAGGCGCGGTCATGCCCTTCGACTTCCTCAAGCTGATCTGGGTGACGATCCTGGGTTACCTGCTCTTCGCCGAATTGCCGGACGCCTTCATCTGGCTCGGCGGGGCAATCATCGTGCTCAGCACCAGCTACATCGCCTATCGGGAAAGCCAGTTGCGCAAACGGAATGCGATTTCAGAGCCGCCCCAGGTCTAGGCGGGCGGATCAAATCGTTAGTAGTGACATGATTTATAGCATATAATGTCACTACTCGCAGATACTGAGAGGGTCAACGTGGCTTTCGTCAGACGTCGAAAGACATCCGGTGGCACCCTGGTCACCACCCTTATGGAGAGTTACCGGGACGCGCAGGGGCGGCCGCGGCAGCGGACCCTGGCCAACCTTCATGGTGCAGAGAGCGCCGATGAAGCTCTGGCCCGCCTGGCGGCGGTCGGGGTGCGGCTCGAACGCCTGTGCCGGGCCGTCGAGGCCGAAGCCACGGCGGTGACCCGGGCCCTGGCGCCGCTGGCCGGGAAACGCGAGGCGGCCTTGCCTTGGGAGGCCCGGATCGAGCGCGCGGCTCTTCAGAACCGATGTCGATGGCTGGAGGCACGCGGCGAGCAACTCGCTGCGTCCCTGGCCGCTTTGAAAGCCGAGTGGGGCCAGCTCGCGGCCTATCGGAGCTGGGACGATTCGAAGCTGCAGCGGGCGATCGAGCGGGAAGGGAAGGCGCTCGACTCCGTGGCGGAAACGGCGGTGGCCGATCGACTGGCCGCCAAGTCGCTGGAACGGCGCAAG
>JASJAL010000006.1 GCA_030067055.1 Kiloniellales bacterium
CGCTGGCGCCAGCGCGTCCGCTTTCACAGCGCGCTGGAAGCATTGTCCAAGGGCGAACCCATTGCCCGCGTCGCCGCCCGCCACGGCTATCGCAGCGCCAGCGCCTTCTCCGCCGCCTTCGGCAAGGTGATGGGTGTGTCGCCTTCCAAGGTCTCGAGTGAGCGGACGGTCCCTAGTCGAACAGCGACTCGATCGACTTCTCCAGGCGCTTGAAGAACCGCTCGACGCCGCTGCGGCGGCGCTTGGTCTTGCGGGGGGCCGGCTCGGACCAGGAGCGGGGCTCGGCGGGGGCGGCGATGCGCTTGCGGGTCGCCGGCGGGCTCAGGATCCCTTCGGAATAGGCGCGCGAGGCGAAGTCGCGCCAGATCTGGGCCGGCAGGGCCCCACCGGTGACGCCATCCATCGGTGCGGCGTCGTCGTTGCCGGTCCAGACCCCGACCACCAGATTGGCGGTGTAGCCGATGAACCAGGCGTCGCGGGAGTCCTGGCTGGTCCC
This sequence comes from Kiloniellales bacterium, assembly GCA_030067055.1. The sequence goes on from JASJAL010000006.1 coordinate 497, forward strand.
GGTCTTGCCCGCCGCCGGCCAATCGAACCTTGCCGCCTTGCCGGTGCCCCACTCCACGGTGGCCTGCAGCATACCGTCGATCGCCTTGGCGTCGTGCCGCGCGACCACCGGCGCGCCGCCACCCTGCTGGCGGCGATAGAGCGCGCGGCCGGAGGATTCCCGGATCTCTAGGATGCCCTGAGGCCGGACCGCGAAGCCCCGGTTCGGCAGGGTCGCGTAGGCGCCGGTCAGCTCCAGCAGGCTGACTTCCGAAGTCCCCAGCGCGAGGCTCGGCGTGGCCTCCAGCCGGCTCGACAGGCCCAGGCGCCGGGCGGTCTCGACGACTTCCCGCCGGCCCGCCGACTCCGACACCCGCACCGCCGCGGTGTTCAAGGAGCGGGCGAAGGCCTCCTCCAGTGTGACCTGACCGTAGAAGCGGCCGTCGTAGTTCCGCGGCGACCAGCCCTCGACGGTGATCGGGGCGTCGTCGATGCGCTGGCGCGGCGACATGCCGCCCTCCAGCGCCGCCAGGAACACGAAGAGCTTGAAGGCCGAGCCGGGCTGGCGCAGGGCCTGGGTCGCGCGGTTGAACTGGCTGGCGGCGTAGTCGCGGCCGCCGACCATGGCCAGCACCGCACCGTCGGGGGTCATGGCGACCAGGGCCGCCTGGCCGACCTTGCGGCTCTCGCCCTCGGACTCGAGCCGCCGGGCAATCACCGACTCGGCCAGGCGCTGCAGCGCGGGATTCAGGGACGTGCGCACCGTGACGTCACCCGAGAGGCCGCCGAGCAGGTCGCGTGCCTCGCGCTCGACCCAGTTGGCGAAGTAGCCCGCCCCCGCCGGCGCCTCGGGCAGGACCGCAAGCTCCGCCGGCGCGTTGCGCGCCTCGCGGTAGCGGGTGCCGTCGATGAAGCCGGCGTCCAACATGGCCTCCAGGACCAGGCCGGCCCGGCGCTGCGCACTCTTCAGGTCGCGGGTCGGCGCCAGCTGCGAGGGCGCCTTGACCAGGCCGGCCAGCATCGCCGCCTCAGCCAGGCTCAGCGCATCGGCCGCCTTGCCGAAGTAGCGCTGGGCCGCGGCGTCGACCCCGTAGGCGCCGGCGCCGAAGTAGGCTTTGTTGAGGTAGAGCGCGAGGATCTCGCCCTTGTCGAGGCGCCGCTCCAGCCAGAGCGCCAGCATCAGCTCCTGGATCTTGCGCTCGAAGGTGCGCTCCGACGACAGGAAGATCAGCTTGGCGAGCTGCTGGGTGATGGTGCTGCCGCCCTGGCGGATCTCGCCGGCCCGGACATTGGTCCAGGCGGCCCGTAGCAGGCCGCGGAGATCGACCCCGCCGTGGTCGTAGAAGCGGCGGTCCTCGATCGCCACCACGGCCTTGATCAGGTCGGCCGGCAGCTGGTCGATGGTCAGGCTGTCGCCCTCGAATCGGCCGCGGCTGGCGAAGGTTTCGCCCTCGGCGGTCTTGAGCAGCAGGGAAAGCCCGCGCGGGTCGCCGGCGAAGCTCTCCGGCAAGGGCAGGTTGAAGGCGTGGTAGCCCAGCAGCAGCAGGACCGCGAGCACGCCGCCCAGGCCGGTGATGGCGAGGTTCTTGGCACCGAGACGCGGAACCCGGCGGGCCCGCCGCGGCGCTCGCGGCGCGGCGCCGATGCTGGGATCCTTGCCGGCCGGTATGGGCGCGTCCCCTTTTCCGGCACGGCGTCTGACCAGGTCGCGGCCGGCCGCTGCGAGGCGGCCATTCAGGCGCTTCGCGGCCGTCCCCGCTTCCAGCGAGCGGCGGTAGGCCAAGACGCGGGCCCAGCGCAGGGCCTCGCCGAGGCTTCTCGCCAGGCCTTCGAGGTTCAGCTGCCTCAATCGATCCGGAACTGGCACCCTAGACATCCCCTTCGGCCCCGCCCGGCAAGCCGAGGCCGGCGCGGGCCTTTTCAATGGGTTCCGGGAGGATCGGGGCCAAATCTGGCCAGAAGGAGGCGGAGAATCGGCTCCGGCGCTGGCCCGGGCCGAACCTCAGCGCGCGGTACGGCGGTTGTAATCCACCTCGTCGCGCGACAGGACCAGGCCGATGTAAACGACGTAGTCGGCCCCGCTCTCGCCCTCGCGGAGCGGAATGGTCGGGTCGATCTCGTCGATCTGCAGGATCTCGGTCCGGTTGCCCGGGAAAATGGCCGCCAGATCGAACTCCTCGCGGGCCAAGATGTTCTGCTCGCGATCGGCGACCGCGACGAAGTACCTGAAGTCGGCCCTGCGCGCAGTGTCCGCGGGCCCTCTGGTGGTGGCGAAGAGCACGCGCAGGGCGGCCTCCACCTCGTTGTCATCGTAGGCGCAGGCGACGTCGGCGTTTCGGATCGTGGTCTCGAAGACGACATCGGTCAGGTCCCGGCCACTGCCCTCGAAACGTGTCAGGCGGTCAGCGTCCTTGACGAGCACCACGATCGGACAGGGCGGTGGCGGCCCGTCGTCGCTGGAGCAAGCGGCCAGGAGCAACACCGTCACGGCGACGATGGTCGAAAGCAACGCCCGACCGGCGCTCCATGCTCGTCTATCTGGCGTCATCTCGGGGGGCCGCCGATTCGCCGGTCAGAGGGTGGAATGGGTGCCGTCGCAGTAAGGCTGGCCTTTGGTCGCCTTGCAGCCGCAGAACCAGACCTCCTTGGTCTCCTCGGCGCTGAAGACCACCGGGACGATCCCGGTCCCCTTGTGGGACCCGTCGCAGAATGGTTGTTTGGCGCTGCGCCCGCAGGCGCACCAGGCGTACTTCTTGCCGGCCTCGATCTGGGCCTGGTAAGGCGCCTTCTGCGCCGGAATCGGATCGGCCATCCTCCCCTTCCTTCTGTGGCGGGACTATATTAGTGTCCGGGCGGATTATGCGGCTCGGGCGCAGGCACTCTAGGCAAGCCCCGGGTCGAACACAAGTGCCCCCAAGGCAGCGGGCAAATCGAGGAAGATCATGGACAAACAGCCGCTTACCATCCTTCTGGCCAATCCCCGAGGCTTCTGCGCCGGGGTCGAGCGCGCCATCGAGATCGTCGAGCAGGCGATCCTGAAGTTCGGAGCGCCGGTCTACGTGCGCCACGAGATCGTTCACAACCGCTACGTGGTGGAAGCCCTGGAGGCCAAGGGCGCGATCTTCGTCGAGGAGCTCGACGAAGTGCCGGACGACGTGCCGGTGATCTTCTCGGCACACGGCGTGCCGAAGTGCATCCCGGCCGAGGCCGAGCGGCGCCACCTCTTCTATGTCGACGCGACCTGCCCCCTGGTCAGCAAGGTCCATCGCGAGGCCGAGCGGCACCACAAGGTCGGTCACCATATCGTGCTCATCGGCCATGCCGGCCATCCGGAGGTCATTGGCACTATGGGCCAGCTGCCGCCCGGCTCCATCACCCTGGTCGAGAGCCCACAGGATGCCGAGGTGGTCGAGGTCCCCGACCCCGAGAACCTGGCCTACATCACCCAGACCACGCTGTCGGTCGACGACACCGCCGAGGTGATCGAGGTCCTGCGCCGGCGCTTCCCGAAGATCTGCGAGCCCAAGAAAGAGGACATCTGCTACGCCACCACCAACCGGCAGCAGGCGGTCAAGGCGATCGCCGAGGACTGCGACGCCCTGCTGGTGGTGGGCGCGCCCAACTCCTCCAACTCGGCCCGGCTGGTCGAGGTCGCGACCAAGGCCGGCTGTGCCTACGCCGCCCTGGTCCAGCGGGCCGCGGAAATCGACTGGTCCAGCCTGAAGAACATCAAGCGCCTGGGCATCACGGCCGGTGCCTCGGCGCCCGAGATCCTGGTGGAAGAGGTGGTCGGCGAGTGCCGCGCCCGCTTCGACGTGACGATCCAGGAGATCACCGTCACCCGCGAGCACGTGCAGTTCAAGCTGCCGCGGGTCCTGACGGAAACCAACAGCCAGCGCGGCGCGGCTTGACGCAGCCCGGGTGATTCGCACGAGCAACTTGAAGTTCCCGATTTGAACGTCCGGTTTGAATGGCCGTCTACACCGAAGTCTCCGACGAGGACCTCACGGCCTTTCTTTCGGCCTACGACCTGGGCGAGGTGACCGCCTTCAAGGGCATCGCCGAGGGCGTCGAGAACTCCAACTACCTGCTCCAGACCACCGGCGGTAGCTTCATCCTGACCCTCTACGAGAAGCGGGTCGCACCGGAGGAGCTGCCCTACTTCCTCGGCCTGATGGAGCATCTGGCGGCCAAGGGCATCACCTGCCCGACCCCGGTCCCGGCCAAGGACGGCCAGGCCCTGCGTCAGCTCTGCGGCCGGCCGGCGGCCCTGATCTCCTTCCTCGACGGCCTCTGGCCGAAGCGGGTCCAGCCCTATCACTGCCGCGAGCTGGGCACGGCTCTGGCCGAGCTGCATCTGGCCGGTGCCGATTTCTCCGGACACCGGGCCAACAGCCTGTCCCTGGCCGACTGGCGCCCGCTGCTCGACAAGTGCCGGGCGCGGGCGCACGAAGTCCAGGCCGGCTTGGCCGAGGACCTCGACCGCGAGCTTTCGGCCCTCGAGGCGAGCTGGCCCGCCGGGCTGCCGGAAGGGGTGATCCACGCCGACCTTTTCCCGGACAACGTCTTCTTTCTCGGCGAGAAGCTCACCGGCCTGATCGACTTCTACTTTGCCTGCAACGACTTCTTCGCCTACGACCTGGCGGTCTGCCTCAATGCCTGGTGCTTCGAGCCCGACACCGCCTTCAACGTCACCAAGGCGCGCTTCATGTTGCAAGCCTATCGCAAGGTGCGGCCGTTCTCGGAGGCCGAGCTCGAGGCACTGCCGCTGCTCGCCCGCGGCAGCGCGCTCCGCTTCTTGCTGACCCGGCTCTACGACTGGCTGAACCATCCCGAGGGCGCCCTGGTGGCGCCCAAGGATCCGCTGGAGTACTGGCGCAAGCTGCGCTTTCACCAGGAGGTCCGCGGGCCCGGCGCCTACGGACTGGATTAGAGGAGACCCCGATCGTGTCGAGCGATGTCGTCGAGATCTTCACCGATGGCGCCTGCAGCGGCAACCCGGGCCCGGGCGGCTGGGCCGCCATCCTGCGCTTCCGCGACGAGCAGAAAGAGCTGACCGGCGGCGAGCGCGAAACCACCAACAACCGGATGGAGATGATGGCGGCCATCGCCGCCCTGGAGGCGCTGAAGCGGCCGGCCCAGGTCGAAATCACGACCGACAGCACCTACGTCAAGGACGGCATCACTCGCTGGATTCACGGCTGGAAGAAGAACGGCTGGAAGACCTCGGCCAAGAAGCCGGTCAAGAACCAGGACCTCTGGCAGCGGCTGGACCAGGCCCTGGCGCCCCACCAGGTCGAATGGCACTGGGTGCGCGGCCACGAGGGCCATCCGGAGAACGAGCGTGCCGACGCCCTGGCCCGCCAGGCCGCCGCACGACAGATGATGTCGTGAGGCGAGCCGCACCTGCGGTGATCTTGCGCCACAGTCGTTGACGCGGAGCACGGCCGGACACCTCAAGCATCCGCCCGGACTGCCTTCGACCTTCCGAAGTCGCCTCCAGTGCCGGAGTCGCCAAAACCGAGGGTGACCATCCGTTCCCACCGTCCTTGGCATCGACCCAGGCCGCAACCCGCTCCGTTTTGCCGCCACCCACTGCGCGCAGGCGGCTTCAAAGACGTTTTCTGATGTCAACAAAGCCGTCGAAACGCCCGCTTCGCGGGAAAAGAGCACAGCTATTCAAGGCTTTCGGCTTGACCTAGCATCCCGGCCATCGACTCGCGGCCAGAGGGGGCCATAGCGTCGCGGGACCCGAGCAGCCAAGAAAGCCTGGGATCACGCAGCATGACGAAATCCTCCGCTTCCCGCACAACAGCACCCGCCCTTTCCATCGAAGCCGGGCGTGCGCCCCTGATGGCGCGCTTCCGGGCCCTGCGCCGGCGCAGCGAGGACCTGACCGCCGGGCTGACGCCGGAAGACCAGGTCGTGCAGTCGATGGAGGACGCCAGCCCGACGAAGTGGCACCTGGCGCACACCTCCTGGTTCTTCGAAGAGTTCATCCTGACCAAGTTCGATCCCGGCTATCGGGCCTTCGACACCGACTACTTCTTCCTCTTCAACTCCTACTACGAAGGCGCCGGGCCGCGTCACGCCCGGCCGCGGCGCGGCCTGCTGACCCGGCCCTCTGTGGCCGAGGTTGCACGCTACCGCGACCACGTCACGGCAGCGGTCGAGACCCTGGCCGCTGAGACGAGTCCGGCGGACTGGCAGGCCATCGCGTCCCTGATCGAGCTCGGGATCCACCACGAGCAGCAGCACCAGGAGCTCCTGTTGACCGACCTGCTGCACGCCTTTTCCTGCAATCCCCTGAAGCCGGCCTACCGGCCCTACCGTCCGGCGGCGGTCGGCAAGGCAACCGAGCTGGAGTGGGCACACTTCGACGGCGGCGTTCATGAGATCGGCCACGCGGGCGAAGGCTTTCACTTCGACAACGAGGGGCCCCGCCACCAGGTCCTGCTGCCGCCCTTCCGCTTGGCCTCGCGCCCGGTCAACAATGGCGAGTGGCAGGCCTTCGTCGAGGACGGCGGCTATAGCACGCCGACACTCTGGCTGTCGGACGGCTGGGCGACGGTGCAGAGGGAGGGTTGGACGGCGCCGGGCTACTGGGAGAAGCGCGACGGCGCCTGGCAATCCATGACCCTGGCCGGCCTGCGGCCGGTCGAGGCCGAGGCACCGGTCTGCCACGTCAGCTTCTACGAGGCCGAGGCCTTCGCCCGCTGGGCCGGCAAGCGCCTGCCGAGCGAGACCGAGTGGGAAGTCGCCGCCGCCGCGCTGCCGGTCGAAGGCAACCTCGGCGGCTCAGACTTTTTGCGTCCACTGCCGGCGAAGCCGCAAGCCGGCCTGCAGCAGCTCTACGGCGACGTCTGGGAATGGACCCAGAGCCCCTATTCTCCCTATCCGGGCTACCGGCCGCCGGAAGGCACGGTCGGCGAATACAACGGCAAGTTCATGTGCAACCAGTTCGTCCTGCGCGGCGGCTCCTGCGTGACGCCCGAAGGGCACATCCGGGCGACATATCGCAACTTCTTCTACCCACACCAACGCTGGCAGTTCACCGGCCTGCGCCTGGCGGAGGACGCCTGATGCGGGACCAGACCGCGGCGCTCGCGCCGCTGATGGGCTTCCACGACCTCGGCCACGAAGGCGAGGACTTCCGGGCCGCGGTCCTGGCCGGGCTCGCCCAGCCGCAGAAGCAGGTCCCGGCGAAGTTCTTCTACGATGCCCGGGGCTCGCAGCTCTTCGACCGGATCTGCGAACTGGAGGCCTACTATCCGACGCGGACCGAGACCGGCCTGCTGCGGCGCCATGCCAGCGAGATCGCCGAGGCGGCCGGGCCCGCGACGACCCTGGTCGAGTTCGGCAGCGGGTCCAGCCGCAAGGTCCGGATCCTGCTCGACGCCCTGGAGGCACCCGCGGCCTATGTCCCGATCGACATCTCGCGGGCGCACCTGATCACGGCCGCGCAGGTCCTGGCCGAGGACTATCCCGGGTTGCCGGTGGTCGCGGTCTGTGCCGACTACACCCGCGACTTCGCCCTGCCGAAAGAGATGCCCAACGGCGTGCCGCTCGGCTTCTTCCCCGGCTCGACCCTGGGCAACTTCGCCCCGGTCGAGGCGGCCGGCTTCCTGAAGCGCATCGCCGGCCTGGTCGGCCCCGGCGGCGGTCTGCTGATCGGCATCGACCTGCAGAAGGACGAGGCGATCCTGCACGCCGCCTACAACGACCCGGAGGGTGTGACCGCGGCCTTCAACCTGAATCTCCTGGAGCGGATCCGCCGCGACCTGGGCGCGGAGCTGGACCTCGAGGGTTTCTGCCACGAGGCCCACTACAACCGGGCCCGGGGCTGCATCGAGATGCACCTGGTCAGTCGGCGGCGTCAGCAAATCGTCATCGGCGAGCAGAGCTTCGACCTCGAACAGGGCGAGACCATCCACACCGAGGACTCCCGGAAATACACCCTGGACGGTTTCCGCGCCCAGGCCCAGGCTGCAGGCTGGCGACCCCTGGAGGCCTGGGTCGACGACCGCCGCCTGTTCAGCCTGCACTACCTGGTCGCCGCCTGAACCGTTTGCATCGCTTGCCGCCGGCCCGCCGGCCGGGGTTTACTGGATGGCCGTCATAGGAGGCCGTCCTGTCCGATAGCGAACTCGTCGACCGGCTGCTCGACGTCGTGGAGAGCGAGATCCTGCCCAAGACCCGGGCAGGCGTCGCCGCCGGCAACAAGATCTTCGGCGCCGCGATCCTGAGGAAGTCGGATCTCTCCCTGGTCGTCGCCGAGAGCAACAACGAAATCGAAAATCCCCTGTGGCACGGCGAGATCCACGCCTTGAAGGCCTTATACGAGTTGCCGCCCGCCGGCCGCCCCGCCACCCGGGACTGCGTCTTCCTGGCGACCCACGAGCCCTGCTCGCTCTGCCTCTCCGCCATCACCTGGAGCGGCTTCGACAACTTCTACTACCTCTTCAGCCACGAGGACTCCCGCGATTCCTTCGCCATTCCCCACGACCTGCGGATCCTGAAGGAGGTCTTCCGGCTCGAGCCCGGCGGCTACGCTCGGGAAAACGCCTATTGGACCGCCCGCAGCCTGGCCGAGCTGATTGCCGGCTGCGAGACCACCCATAGGGCCGACTTCGAGGCACGGGTCGCGGCGCTGACCCGCACCTACGCCGAGCTGTCCGGCAGCTACCAGGACGGCAAAGCGAAGAATGAAATCCCCCTCAGTTAGACGGAACGTGATTTTGCGCCCTTGAAGCGCCCCGGAGGGAGGCGCTTTACTGGGAGGATTGCAGAGGGAGGCAGCGATGCCGAAGGAAAGCCAGAGCGCGCTCAGCAAGACCGTTCTCCACGACTGGCACGTCGGTGCCGGCGCCAAGATGATCGACTTCGGCGGCTGGGACATGCCCGTCCAATACCCGAGCGGCATCATCCAGGAGCACCTGGCCACGCGCCGTCAGTCCGGCCTCTTCGATGTGTCTCACATGGGCCGCTTCCGGGTTACCGGATCGAACGCCGAGGCCTTCCTGCTCAAGGTTCTGACCAACAACGCGCGGGCCCTGGCGCCGGGACAGGCGCAGTACACCTTCCTGGCCAACGAAAGCGGCGGGGCACTCGATGACGCCTACCTCTACAAGCTGGAGGAGGATGACTACCTGCTGGTCGTCAACGCCTCGAACCGGGCCAAGGATTGGGGCTGGTTGCAGGACCACAACAGCGAAGGTGCCGGAATCGAGGACATCAGCGAGCAGATGGCCATGATCTCGCTGCAGGGGCCGCGATCCTCCGAGATCCTGGAAAAGGTGATCGGCGCCGGCGGCTTGCCGGAGCACAAGCGCAACCGCCTGGCGACCACGCAAGCGGACGGTCATCGGGTGATCGTCTCCCGGACCGGTTACACCGGCGAGGCCATGTGCTTCGAACTCTTCGTAGACAGCGACCATGCCTTGAAGATGTGGGGACAGCTGGTCGGACACGGCGCGGTCCCTTGCGGCCTGGGCGCGCGCGACTCCCTGCGCATGGAGGCCGGCCTGCCGCTCTACGGCCACGAGCTCGGCAAGGATCCCGAGGATCGGGAGATCCCGATCTTCGCCAACGCGCTGGCCGCCTTCGCGGTCCGGCCCGAAGGCCTGGACGGCTACATCGGCCAGGAGGCGCTGGAGCGGCAGCGCGACGAATACGTCCAGATCCGGCGCGGCGAACTGGACACCCCCGTCGAGCAGCGCTGCCTGAAGCACCTGGTGCAGCCGATCGCCGTCTTCGGCGCACGTCGGCCCCTGCGCGCCGGCTTCAAGGTCCTGCTGAACGGCGAGCATGTCGGCTTCGTCACCTCGGGCAGCAGCGTGCCCTATGCCCATTTCGAGGGCGGCGGCGTCACCGCCGCGCCGGCCGAGGACCACGACCTGCGACCGATCGGTCTGGCACTGATCCAGTCGACCATCGCCTATCGGACCGACCGGCCGGTCGTGCTCGAGATCGCCGATGCCCGGGGCAACAGCTTCGAGGCCGAGCTGGTCGAGAAGAACCTCTGGCCCCTGCCGCCCTACGGCAGGCCCTACACGGGCTTCACCGGGCCGCGGGCGATCCGGAGCCTGGAGGGCGCGGACGTGCCCGCCTTGGCAAAGCAGCTCTCCGAGGATGCGAAAGGCAACACCGAGTGGCGCCGGCGCGAGTGCATCAACCTTATCCCTTCGGAGCAGAGCGTATCCGACTACGTCGACCGGCTGGTCTCGGCGGACCCCGCCGGCCGCTACAACGAGCACAACCGGGTGCCGGCGCTCGGCCCCGAGGCGCCCGACGTGCGCTACTACAAGGGCACCGGCTTCATCATGGACAAGGAGGAGGAGCTCAAAGCTGCGCTGCGCACCTTCTTCGACTGCGCCAGGGTCGAGCCCCGGGTGATCAGCGGGCAGATGGCGAACGACACGGTCTACGATGCCTTTCTGCAGTTCAAGAACCGGCATCGCCGCGGCGGTCAGCCGCGCCGTCTCAGGCGCGTCCTGGTCCACGACCTGAACAAGGGCGGACACCTGAGCGCGCAGCCGACCGGCGCGCTTCGGAACTACGTCGCCCGCGACCCGGAGAGCGGACAGCCGGCGGTCGAGCATTTCCCCATCCGCGACGACAACCCGCACCGGATCGACGTCGAGGCGGCCAAGCAGCTGATCGCCGAGACGCGGCCCGAGCTCCTGGTCTTCGGGCGCAGCGTGATCATCCACAAGGAGCCGGTCGAGGAGATCGCCGGCTTCGTCCACGACGAATGGGGCCGCGACAACCCGGAACGACCGCTGATCATGTACGACGGCGCCCACGTCCTGGGCCTGCTCGGGCCCTATTACCAGCAGCCCTTGAAGGAGGGTGCCGACTTCATCACCGGCTCGACCCACAAGACCTTCTTCGGGCCGCAGCGCGGCGTGATCCTCAGCAACATCGAGCCCGGCTCGGCCTTCGAACCGCTATGGCGCCAGATCGAGACCCGGGCCTTCCCCGGCCACGTCAGCAACCACCATTTGGGAACGCTGCTCGGCCTGCTCGGCGCGACCTACGAGATGGTCCGGTTCCGCGACGACTATCCCAAGCAGGTGATCGCGAACGCCAAGGCCTTCGCCCGCGCGCTCCAGCAGCAGGGGCTGACCCTGGAAGGCGATCCCGACTGCGACTTCACCGAGACTCACCAGGTGCTGCTGAGGACCGCACGCTCCCACGGCGAAGTCGTTGCCGACCGCCTGGAGGCCAACAACATCATCACCAATCCGCAGGCCTTCCACGACGATCCGAGCTTTGCCGCAGCCAGCGGAGTGCGCATGGGCGCCCAGGAAATGACCCGCTTCGGCATGGTGGAATCGGATTTCCGCGACCTCGCCGCCCTGCTGGCCGAGGCGATTGGAGACGCGGGCGGGAAGCCGAAGGACCATTGGCGCGAGGCGGTGATCGCCTTCCGCGCTCGCTTCCTGGAGATGAAGTACTGCTTCTGACCCGGCGAGGTGGCGGCCCGAAACGCGAACGGCGGCCCGCAGAGGAGCCGCCGCTCAGATCACTTCTAAGGCCAGGCACCTAGAGTTCGGCCAGCATCGACTCCGCGCCGGAGTTGCCCAGTTCGCCGGGGTTTTCCTCGAGGTGCAGGGCCTTGACCACCCCATCCTCGACGACCATGGCGTAGCGGTGCGAGCGGACCCCGAGGCCGCGCGCGGTCAGGTCGAGCTCCATGCCGGCCGCCTTGGTGAAATCGCCGCTGCCGTCGGCCAGCATCAGGATCTGGCCCTCGGAGCCCTGGTCCTTGCCCCAGGCGCCCATGACGAAGACATCGTTCACCGACAGGCAGGCGATGGTGTCGACGCCCTTGTCCCGCAGGGCGGCGGCGTTCTTGATGTAGCTGGGCACGTGCTGGGCCGAGCAAGTCGGCGTGAAGGCGCCGGGCAGCGCGAAGAGCACCACCTTCTTGCCGGAGAAAATCTCATCGGTCGTGATCGCTGCCGGTCCGTCACCGGTCATGTGATAGAGCGTTGCGCTCGGTACCTTGTCGCCCACCTGCATGGCCATGTCTTTCCTCCCGTTCTAGCCAGATCCGCTTCCGGCGCGCCCGTCGCACGCCCTTGGATCTAGATAGGCACGGTGGGGTGCGGCTGTAAAGTTCGCGGGCCGCCGAATCCATCGGCGGCCCGCATTTCCCTTCGACCGAAAGAGGCGATCAGGCGCGCTCGCGCCAGCGCACGACCCAGGCGGCCACGACCGCGAAGACCACGTGACCGACCAGGGCAACCCAGGTGATTCCGGTGAACCCGAGGAAGGGCGGATTGCCGGCAATCAGGTGAGCCATGATGTAGAGGGCGAAGACCCAGAGCGCGACACCATAGACCGCCGAAGCGACCGGCCAGGGCAGGCCCGGCGCCAGCTTCTCGGCGATCGGCCTGGCAATGAACATCCAGCCGACCGGGTAGGCGATCATCCCCGCCATGTAGTGAAGGAAGTGAGCCCCGGGGCCATAGCCCTGGCCGAAGACGACGCTGATAACGGCATTGGCCAATGGTACCGGCGCCAGCTTCGAGAATCCGAGCATGGGGCTGAGGCTCTGGCCGAAGAAGTCGAAGGCGACGGTCGCCATGGCGCCGGCGAGCAGAATGGTCATGAGGGTCGCGGCGTTCACCTTGGGAACGGCGAGACCGGCGATGTTCATCGTGGCACTGTTGGACATGACGCTGGGGGTCTCCCTGGGATTGAACAGCGATGTCCGCATCGCTCGCGGACACCAGCACGGATCGCAGGCCGCCTGCCCCGCGCCGGGGCTTCATGACGCCTACGCAGCCTTAGATGCTGTCGTGACCGGGAAAGTCACCAACACGCCCAATAACGTTCACGCGATCATGGCGTGCGCGAAATTCGGGTCCCCGTGATCGGCTCGCCCGCGGCTTCGTCCAGTGCGGTGAGCACGTCGTCGATGGAGAGGAGTTCGGGCAAGGCCTTGCCGGCCGGGAGCCCGGGCCCGTAGACCGCGTTGAAGGGGATGCCGTAGCGCCCGAAGCTCTCGAGGTAGACCGAGATCGCCGGGTCGGGCCGGGTCCAGTCGCCGCGCAGGGTGACCGCCCCGGCCGATTCCAGGCGATCGGTCACCCGGCCGTCGTTCAGGACCTGTACCTTGTTGTACTGGCAGGTCACGCACCAGTCGGCGGTGACGTCGACGAAGACCACCTTGCCCTGGGCGACTAGGCCGGCGATCCGGGCGGTCTCCAGGGGCCGCCAGTCTCCAGTGCCGCCGGCGGACCGCAGCGCCGCCGGATTGCCTAGGATCGGCGGCGAGATGAAGGCGGCAAGGGCCAGGCCCAGGATCGCCGCCGTGGCCACCCCGGGGGCGAGCTTGCGCCGCAGGTCGAGCCAGAGCACCGGCGCGGTGGCCAGGGCCATGACTGCGACCGCCAGGGCGGCGGCTAAGCCGCTCTCGCGCCAGAGCACGGCCAGCAGCCAAACCGCCGTGCCGAGCAAGGCGAGGCCCATGACCCGCTTGACCCAGAGCATCCAGGGGCCGGGACGCGGCAGGCGGGTCGCCAGGGACGGCACCGCAGCAACCAGCACGTAGGGCAGGGCCATGCCCAGACCGAGGGCGAGGAACACCGCGACGATTTCCAGCGGCCCGCGGGCCAGGGCGAAGCCCACGGCAGTGCCGAGGTAGGGCGCCGAGCAGGGCGTCGCCAGGAGGGTCGCCAGGGCCCCGGTCCAGAAGGAACCGGCCAGGCTCTTGTCGTCGCCCTGGGCGCCCAGGCCGCCGAGCGCTCGTGGCAGGTGGAACTCGAAGAGCCCGAAGAGGTTCCAGGCGAAGAGGGTCAGGACCAGGACCAGCGCCACGAGGAACAGCGGCTGCTGGAACTGGATCCCCCAGCCGACCGCCATGCCGGCGCCCTTGAGGCCCAGGACCAGCAGCGCCAGGGCCAGGAAGGACGCCAGGATTCCGGCAGCCGAGGCCAGGAAGCCGCGGCGCACGGCCTGCCGTTCGCCGCCGCCGTGGGACACCACCGAGAGCAGCTTCAGCGACAGGACCGGCAGCACGCAGGGCATGACGTTGAGGATCAGTCCGCCGATGAAGGCGAGACCGAGGATCACCGCCAGGGCCGTCAGATCGAAGGGCGGCGCCGCGCCCTCGGCGAAGCGGGCGATCACCGTGGTCTCCAGACCGCGCCGGCCGTCGATCAGGGTCACGGTCAAGGGCTTGCCCTCGATCACCGAGCGGGCCCCGCTGCGGCTGAGGACCGGGACCCGGATCAAAGCGCTTCGACCCTCGTCCTCCAGCGCGACCTCCGGCTTGCCGTAGCTGAAGGCCGGCGGCCCCTCGACCAGCAGGTCGGGCGCGTCGAATGCGGTCTCGGAGGTCGCCCTGGCCTCGACTACTGAGTTTTCGAGGTCGCCGGTAAGGCCGACGCTTTCCAGGCCCAGACCCGCCTCGGCGCCCTGCCCCGGGACCAGCCGCCGGTAGGTCTCGATCAGCACCCCGTGGCTGGAGGTGGCGGCCGGTCCGCTCGGCAGGGTCAGGGCCAGTTCGGCCTCCTGGGGCACACAGATCTCGTCGCAGACCAGGAAATCGAGTTTGGCGGCCAGTTCGACCCCCTGCCCCGGATCGGCGGCCCGGGCCGCGATCGGCAGGATCACCTCGTCACCGTAGCCGAAGGTCTCCAGTCCGAAGAGCGAGAAGCGCTCGGGCACCGGCCAGGACAGCGCCGGATCGGCGAGATTGCGGGATTCGGCCCAGTCGAGCTGCGGCGGATAGCCGGCGTCGCCCGGCGAGCGCCAGTAGATTTTCCAGCCCGGCTCGAGCTGAAACTGCAGCCCCAGGTCGAGCCGGCCATCGGCCGCGACCCCCTGGGCCGCGGAAATGAGACGAACCCGGCCCTGGTCGGTCTCCGCCCAGTCGCCGGCCGCGGCCAGTGCCGGTGCGGCGGGTGACAGGGCCGGAATCAGACCGGCGAAAAACGTTAAGGCCAGGCCGGCAAAGCGGCTGCGCATGGGGCCGTCGCCCTCCATGTCATGCCTCGGATTGCGTGGCTGAATATAGGGTGACCAGCCCATGGCGTCGACGCCATGCTGATGTCACAATGCTGTGTAGATCTTTGGACAGGTTTCGAACACCCGGTAAAGGGCCGCACGCCTCTACCATGACCGAAGACGAAGACAGCTATCTGACCGGCCAGCTCCTGATCGCCATGCCGACGATGCAGGATCCACGTTTCGCGCGCAGCGTCGTTTACCTCTGCGCCCACAGCGAGGAAGCGGCCATGGGTCTGGTGATCAACCGCCTGGTCGGCTCGATGACCTTTCCCGACCTCCTGACCCAGCTCGGGATCGACGCCAGCGGCGCCGACGAGCAGATCCGGGTACATTTCGGCGGCCCGGTCGAGACCGGCCGCGGCTTCGTCCTGCATTCGACCGACTACCTTCACGAGGGGTCTCTGCAAGTCGGCGGCGGAGTCGCCCTGACCGCGACGATAGAGATCCTCCGGGACATGGCCAAGGGCCAGGGCCCGCAGCACAGCCTGCTCGCCCTGGGCTACGCCGGCTGGGGGCCGGGCCAGCTGGATTCCGAGATCCAGGCCAACGGCTGGCTGCACGTCGAGGCCGACCGGGACCTGCTGTTCGGCGGAAACCTGGACGACAAGTGGGAGCAGGCGATCAACAAGCTCGGCTTCGACTTGACCATGCTCTCGGGCGACGCCGGCCACGCCTGATACCGCGAAGGTCCAATCTCACGGTCTCGGCCGCGGGTCGTCGCGCAGGATAGAGAAGAGCACGTGGTCCTGCCAGCGGCCGTTGATCTTCAGGTAGTCCCGCGCGAAGCCCTCCTCCCGGAACCCCGACTTGGCCAGAAGTCCCCGACTCGGCCCGTTGTGCGGCAGGCAGGCGGCCTCTACCCGGTGCAGGCCGAGGCGGGCGAAGGCGAAGTCCAGGGCCGCCGAGATCGCCTCGGTCATGTAGCCCTGGTTGGCATGAGGCCGGCCGATCCAGTAGCCCAGGCTGGCGGTCTGGGCGACGCCGCGGCGCACGTTGAGCAGCGACAGGCCGCCGAGAAGCTGGTTGTCGGCGGCGCGCAGCACGAAGAAGGCATGGCCCGAACCCTGGCGCCATTCGCTCGCATAGTAGCCGAGGCGGCGGTGATAGGCCTGTCTAGTCAGGGCGTCGCGCGCCCAGGTCGGCTCCCAGGGCACCAGGAACTCCCGGCTCTCCGCGCGCAGCTCGGCCCAGGCCTTCCAGTCCCCCGCCTGGGGCGCACGCAGGTAGACCCGGCCGGCTTCCAGGCGCAGTTGCCGGGCCGAGGCCGGATAGAGAAAACGCAGGAACATACGGTGGCGGCCCCGCGATCAGGCCAACGAACGCGCGAGGTCCTCGAAGGGCCGGGCGCCGTTCAGGGGGCCGAGGCTGGCCAGGGTCGGAGTCCCGGCGGCCAGGCGCGCGGCCAGCTCGCGCACCGCCGCGACGTCGATGGCTTCGATCTTGGCGACGATCTCCTCCACCGTCAGGGGCCGACCGTAGATCAGCAGCTGCTGCGCCAGCTGCTCGCAGCGGGCGCCGGTGCTCTCCCGGCCCATCAGGATGCTGGCTTTCAGCTGCGCCTTGGCCCGGGCGACCTCGATTTCCTCGGCGTCCTCGGCCAGACGGCGCAGCTCGCCGCCGACCAGGGGCACCAGCTCGCCGACCTGGGCCGCGCCGGTGCCGGCATAGATCCCGAAGACGCCGCCGTCGGTGAAGGCCGCGGTGAAGGAGTAGATGCTGTAGACCAGGCCGCGCTTCTCGCGCACCTCCTGGAACAGCCGCGAGGACATGCCGCCGCCGAACAGGGTCGAGAGCACCGACAGGGTGTAGTAGGCCGGATCGCGGATCGCCACCGCCGGCAGGCCGAAGACCAGGTGGACCTGTTCCAGCGCCCGCTCCTCGCGGTATTCGCCGCCCGTGTAGTTTGCCTCCTGATCGGGCGTCTCGGCCTGCGCCGGCAGCCCGCCGAAAGCCTCGCCGGCCAGGTCGACGAAGCGCTCGTGATCGACCCGTCCGGCCGCCGCGATCACCAGATTGGGGCCGCGGTAGTGCCGGCCCAGGTAGTCGACCAAGGTGTCCCGGCCGAGTCCGCGCACGACCTCGGCGCGCCCCAGAACCGGGCGGCCCAGCGCCTGCCCGGGATAGGCGGTCTCCTGGAAGTGGTCGAAGACGATGTCGTCCGGGGTGTCGTAGGCCTGGCCGATTTCCTGCAGCACGACCTCCCGCTCGCGTGCCAGCTCGGTCTCGTCGAAGCTGGGGTGCTGCAGGATGTCGGCGATGATGTCGACCGCCAGGGGCACGTCATCGGCCAGGACCCGGGCGTAGTAGGCGGTGTTCTCGCGGCTGGTGTAGGCGTTGAGATGGCCGCCCACGGCCTCGATCTCCTCGGCGATGTCCTGGGCGCTGCGCCGCTTAGTCCCCTTGAAGGCCATGTGCTCCAGCAGGTGGGCGACGCCGTTGACCTCGGGCGCTTCGTGCCGTGTGCCGACGCCGACCCAGGCGCCCAGGGCCGCCGTCTCGACCCCGTCGATGCGGTCGCTGGCAATCGTCAGACCGTTCTCGAGACGCGTCACCTCGACCGTCATGTCGCTTCAGTCCTTCCGCTTCACGCTGCGCCCCTGAGTTCCCGGGTGCGGCGGACCGCCTCCTGGACCGCGGCCAGGTCGTTGGGCAGCACCTGCAGGCGCTCCTCGCGCTCGTAGAGGTCGGCCAGGCGCGGCGGCAGCTGGGGCCGCTGGCCCGTCGCCCGCTCGACCGCGTCTGGGAACTTGGCCGGATGCGCCGTCGCCAGGGCGACGACGGGGCCTTCGAGCTCGTCGATCTCGGCCTCGGCCGCGGCCACTCCAATCGCGCTGTGCGGGTCGAGCAGCTCGCCGGTCTTCCGGTAAGTCCGCTCGATTGCGGCCAGGGTCCCGGCATCGTCGAGGCGGTAACCGGAAAAGATCTCCAGGGCCGCCTGCCAGGTCGCGCGCTCCAGCTCGAAGCGGCCGGAGGCCCGGAAGCGGGTCAGGGTCTCGGCGACCGCCCGGCCGTCCTGGCCCAGCAGGTCGTAGAGCAACCGCTCGAAGTTGCTGGAGATCTGGATGTCCATGCTCGGCGAGTACGTCGCCCGCACCTCGTCGATCACCATGGCGCCGCTCTCGAAAAAGCGGGTCAGGATATCGTTCACGTTGGAGGCCACGATCAGACGCTCAATCGGCAGGCCCATCTGGCGCGCCGCGTAACCGGCGTAGACGTTGCCGAAGTTGCCGGTCGGCACCGCGAAGCTCAGCGCCCGTTCCGGCGCGCCCAGGGCGGCGCCGGCGGCGAAGTAATAGACGATCTGGCCCAGAATCCGCGCGCAGTTGATCGAATTGACCCCGGACAGGGCGGTCTCGTCGCGGAAGGCCAGGTCGTTGAACATGGCCTTCACCAAGTCCTGGCAGTCGTCGAAGCTGCCCTCGATCGCAAGGTTGTGGACGTTGGCCGCGTCCACTGTGGTCATCTGGCGGCGCTGGACCTCGGAAACCCGGCCCTGGGGGTGGAGGATGAAGATCTCGACCCGCTCTCGGTCCCGGCAGGCCTCGATCGCGGCCGAGCCGGTGTCGCCTGAGGTCGCACCGACGATGGTGATCTTGTGGTTCTGGCTGCGCGCCGCCAGCACCTCGTCGAAGAGCCGGCCGACGACCTGCAGCGCGTAGTCCTTGAAGGCGAGGGTCGGGCCGTGGAACAGCTCCTGCAGCCAGAGCCCCCGGTCGAGCTGCTTCAAGGGCGCGACCGCGGGGTGGCCGAAGCCGGCGTAGGCCTCCTCAAGGATCTCGGCAAAGCGCGGCCCCGAGACCGCGCCCTCTACGAAAGGCCAGAGCAGCCGTTCGGCGAGTTCGGGGTAGCTCAGCCGAGCAAAGCCGCGAATCTCCTCCGGCGAGAAGCGTGGCCAGACGCTGGGCAGGTAGAGCCCGCCGTCGCGCGCCAGCCCGGTCAGCAGCACCTCGTCGAATGGCAGCGCGGGCGCCTGGCCCCGCGTCGAGATGTAGTCCACGCAGCGGACTCCCCCGAGGAAAACGGCCGCTACTCTAGACTTGGCCCCCCAGCGGAGCAAGCGAGGCCAGAGGTCTCCTCGACGGCCGCCGCAACGCCGCTGAACACCAAGGCTTTCCCGCAGAAGCGGAATATGGTTAATGGAAGGGACATATTTTGTCCTTGAAAAAAGGACAATATCTCCCCTTATAAAGGAGGTGGATGAGATGAAGGCCAGCCGCGCGATCTTCGTCCTGGAGCCGGACGATGTGCAGGCCGACGCCCTCCGCCGCTACGCGGAGCGCTACGCCGAGGCCGCCAACTGGCTGATCGAGGAGGTCATGGAAAGCCACGTGACGGATCAGGTTCAGCTGCACCGCCTCTACTACCGCCGCCTGCGGGAGGACTACGGCCTGCCGGCGCAGTCCGCGGTGCTCTGCTTGAAGCACGTCGCCTTCCGGATCCGCCAGCCCGGGCCGACCTTGCCCGTCTCGCCCACGGGTCCGCTGCCCTACGACCGGCATCTGCACAGCCTGCGCTCTGTGGATCGCCTGTCCTTGGCCACCCTGGACGGCCGCGTGGTCTTGCCATGTGCCTTCACGGGCTACATCCGCGCGATCCCAACGGTGGCCCGGGGCCAGCTCGCCTTCGAGGAGGGCGACTGGATCTTCGCCATGCGGGCGGAACTGCCGGACCAAGCCCTGGAACACGCGCGTGCGCGAAAGGAGGCACCGATGTCAGACAAGCTGCTGTCCCGCATATCCCGCCTGGTCTCAGGCGTCGCTCACAACACCCTGTCCCAGGCCGAACAGGCGGCCCCGGTCCCGGTGATGGAGCAAGCGGTGCGCGAGATCGAGGAAGCGACCGCGGAGGTCCGCACCGAGATCGGCAAGGCCGAGGCGACCAAGTTCAACCTGGAGCGCCGCATCGCCGACCTAGACGCCGAGCACGAGGAGCTGCAGTCCAAGGTCGACATCGCCATCGTGGACGGCAAGGAAGCGCTGGCCGAGGCCGGGGTCGCCCGCCAGCTGGACATCGAGAACCAGGTCGCCCTGCTCAAGCGGGCGGTCGCCGACGCGGTCGAGGAGGCCGCCAAGCTGGCCGATTCCATGAACGCCCTGCAGGCCAGCCGGCGCGAAGCCCAGGACCGCCTGCGCGATCTCCGCAAGGTCGGCAACGGCGGCCCTGGCGGTGGAACGCCGGCGGCCAAGCGCAGCGCCGCGGCCAAGGCCGGCGCGGCCATCGAGAAGGCGCAGCGGCTGGGCGAGGACCTGACCGGCGTGCCGGGCGAGGCCGGCGAGATCAGCAGCAAGGACCTGGAGGAGCTGGCCGATCTGCACCGCAAGCACCAGATCCGTGAGCGCCTGGCCGAGCAGAAGGCCCGCCTGAAGAAGGGCTCCTGATCGAGCGCATGGACCCTAGACGAACGGAGGTAGGAGCCGAGGACGACGAGACCGAAGCAAGGGGGAAAGAGACATGAACACGCTCGACTTCTTTCTGGCGCCGCAGAACGGTCCCTTCACCGTCGCCGCGGTCATCACCCTGGTCATCGCGATTGTCCAGTTCCTGAGCCTGCTGCTCGGTCTCGGCGTCACGGAGGCGCTGGACGAGCTGATGCCGGACGTCGACGCCGACGTTGATGCGGATGCTGACATCGACGCGGATCTCGATCTCGGCGAGCCCGGGATCCTGGAGCAGCTCTTCGGCTGGCTGAACGCCGGGCGGGTGCCGATGCTGGTGCTGCTGATCATCTTCCTGACCAGCTTCGCCGGCACCGGCTACGTCGTGCAGGCCTTCGCGACCGGCTTCATCGGGCTCCTGCCCTCGATCCTGGTCGGCCCGCTGGCCTTCGCCGCCGCCCTACCGACGACCCGCGGCGCCAGCCGCGTGCTGGGCCGGGTCCTGCCGAAGGACGAGACCTACGCGATTACCCCCGAAGACCTCGTGGGCGAAATCGCGACCGTGACCCTGGGACCGGTCGAGCGGGAGACCGCCGGCAAGGCCAAGGTCATGGACGCCCACGGCAACCTGCACTTCGTGCGGGTGCGGTCGGCCCGCCCCGACACCAGCTTCGACATCGGCGCCGAAATCCTTCTGGTGCGCCGCGAGGGCAGCGTCTTCGAGGCCATAACCCCGCCCGCGATCTTCAACGCTTAAGCGCCGCATCCCTGCGGCACCGGAGAGGAGGCAAGCATGGACTACGGTTCTGTGAGTGACGGTATGGGCCTGATGACCTACGTCTACATCGGCCTTGGCTTCGCCGTGGCGATGATCGCCATCGGCATCATCTTCGCCAAGCTCTACGTGCGATCGCCCAAGGATGTCGCCTTCGTGCGCACCGGCATGAGCGGCCAGAAGGTGATCAAGGACGGCGGCGCCCTCAAGATCCCGATCTTCCACGACATCACCTGGGTCAACCTGCGCACCCTGCGCCTGGAGGTCCAGCGCAAGAACGAGAGCGCGATGATCACCCTGGACCGCATGCGGGTCGACATCGGCTGCGAGTTCTACGTCCGGGTCAAGCCCGACGTGCAGTCCATCGCGCTCGCCGCCCAGACCCTGGGCGAGCGGACCCTGCAGAGCGAGAACCTGCGCGAGCTGGTCGAGGCCAAGTTCGTCGACGCGCTGCGCGGCGTGGCGGCGCAGATGACCATCAACGACCTGCACGAGAAGCGCTCGGACTTCGTCCAGAAGGTCCAGAACGCGGTCGCCGGCGACCTGGAGCAGAACGGCCTGGAGCTGGAGTCGGTGTCGCTGACGACGCTCGACCAGACGTCATCGGAATACTTCAACCCGAACAACGCCTTCGACGCCGAGGGCCTGACCCGGCTGACCGAGATCACCCAGCTGAAGGCCAAGGAGCGCAACGAGATCGAGCAGGAGACCCGGATCGCCATCGAGCAGCGCAACCTGGATGCCGACCGCCGGGCCTTCGAGATCAAGCAGGAAAAGGACACGGCCGAGCTGGAGATGACCCGCAACGTCGCCAACTTCGCCGCCCAGACCCGCGCCGAGACCGCCGAGAAGGAGGCGGAGGCCAAGCGACTGGAGCAGGAAGCGGGCATCCAGAGCGATCTCTCGGTGCGCCAGCGGCAGATCGAATCCGACCGCGACGTCGCCCTGGCCAACCAGGAGAAGGCCATCATCGTCGCCAACAAGTCGCGCGACGAGTCCAAGGCCGAGGCCGAGGCCAACGAGGCCCGCGCCGAGGCGGTCCGCTCGGAAGAGCAGGTCAAGACCGTGGCCCGCGTCGCCGAGGCCGAGCGCGTCAAGCAGGTCGCCATCGTCGCGGCCAAGGAGGACGCCGAGAAGAACGCGGTCGGCGTGACCGTGTCCGCCGAGGCCGAACGCACGGCCGCCGAGGACCACGCCGAGGCGACCCTGACCGCGGCCCGCGCCCGGGCCGAGGCGGTCAAGGTCGAGGCCGACGCCGACGCCGCCCGCTACACGGTCGAGGCCGAGGGTCAGCGCGGCATCAACGAGGCCCGCAACGTGCTCGACAACCGGATCATCGCCCTCGAGCTCAAGAAGGCCCTGATCGAGGTCCTGCCGGAGGTCATGGAGGCCGCCATGAAGCCGGTGGAGAAGATCAAGGACATCCGGGTCATCGACATGGGCGGCGGCCTGGGCGGCGGCGTCCCGGCCAGCCTGAACGGCGGCGGCAACGGCAAGGGCAACGGCGCCCTGACCGGTTTGCCCGGCGGCGCCGGCAGCCTGCCCGACAACATCGTCCAGGCGCTGATGAACTACCGCATGCAGGCGCCGCTGGTCGACGAGCTGCTGGGCGAACTGGGCTTCGAGCCCAAGGCCGGCCTCAACGGCTTGGTCGGTAGCCTGTCCCAGCAGGTCAAGGAGAGCGGAGCGGCGCCGAAGACCAGCGACACAACCTCTAGCGCGAAATCTCGCGGTGGGCCGGAGGACTCACAGCCCCCGGCCTAGGTCTCGACAGCTTTCCCCTGTTTCGCGAGACACTCGGACCCGCCAACCGGCGGGTCCCATTTTTTGGAATCTGCGTGGCCGGGCGGAAAGCTACGAGCCGGAGCCGCCCGGGTTCGGATCGCGCACGGTGGCCAGGCAGACCGTCATAAGCTGCAGGTAGTAGGCCCGGTCCTTGAGACCGCTGTCCTTCTCGGCCTGGGCGATCCGTTCGAAGAGATAAGCGGCCAACGCGTGCTCGTTGGTCGGATAGACCCCGGCGCCCATCAGGTCCCCGACCATCCCTGCAGCCGCCTCCGCCGCCTTCGCACCCACCCTGCCGATACCGCCGATTGCCATAGCTGCCTCCTCCGTTCTCCGCCACCGGACCGCCTAGATGTTGGCCCGCCCGCGCGGCGGATCAAGCCACGCTGCGCCCTACCCTAAGTATCTCGCCCGTAGGTGGGCCTTGAAGACTTCCGGGTCGAGCGGGCGGCCGGTGGCCTCTTCCAGCAGCGCGTCGCTGGACAGCCGTGCCGCAGCGCCGTGGACCTTTTCGCGCAGCCAGGTCATGAGCGGCGCGAAATCGCCACGCGCCAGCGCCTCGGGTATCTCCGGCAGATCCCGCCTGGCGGCGTCGAAGAACTGGGCGGCGGCCAGGGCGCCCAGGGTGTAGGTCGGGAAATAGCCCCAGGCCCCGTCGTACCAGTGGATGTCCTGCAGGCAGCCCTGGCTGTCGTCCGGCGGCATGACCCCGAGCAGCGACTCCATGCCGTCGTTCCAGGCGCCGGGCAGCTCGTCCAGCGCCAGATCGCCGGCGATCAACGCCCGCTCCAGGCGGAAGCGCAGGATGACGTGCAGGGGATAGGTGACCTCGTCGGCGTCGACCCGGATCAGGCCGCGCTCGACCCGGTGATAGTGGCGGATCAGGTTGTCGACCTCCCAGGCCGGACCCTCGGCCTCGAAAGCCTCGCGCGCCAGCGGGGCCATGAAGGCGATGAAGGCCGGGCTGCGCGCGGCCTGCATTTCGATCAGCAGGGACTGGCTCTCGTGCAAGGCCATGCCGCCGGCCTCGCCGACCGGCTGCAACCGCCACTTGGCCGGCAAGCCGCGCTCGTACATGGCGTGGCCGGTCTCGTGCAGCACCGCCATCAGGCCGCTGAGGAAGTCCGCCTCGTCGTAGCGCGTGGTGATGCGCACGTCCTCGGGAACCCCGCCGCAGAAGGGATGGAAGCTGACGTCCAGGCGGCCGTGTCCGAAGTCGAAGCCGACCGCTTCCATCATCCGGCGGCCGAGCACCTCCTGCTGCGCCTTAGGGAAACGCCCGCCCAGGGGCAGCGGCGTCGGCGCCGCCGCCTGTCGCGCCAGGACCTCGTCCAGAAAGCCCGGCAGGAAACCGGCTAGGTCGTCGAAGACCGCCTCGATCCGCTCGACCGAGCCGCCCGGCTCGTACTCGTCCAGCAAAGCCGCGTAGGGCGCCACGCCCAGGGCCTCGGCCTTGGCCTGGGCGACCTGGCGGACCAGCCGCAACACCTCCTCCAGCGCCGGCCGCACCGCCGCGTAGTCCGACTTCGGCCGGGCGCTCCGCCACAGCATCTCGCAGTGCCGGCAGGCCTTGCTGAAGGCTTCGACCAGATCGGCCGGCAGCGCCGTCGCGTGGCGCCAGCGCCGGCGCATCGCGCGCAGGTTGGCGGCCTGCCAGGGGTCGAGGCCCCCGTCCGCCGCCGCCTCGGCGGCGTCCAGCAGCTCGGCGACCTCGTTCCCGGTCAGCAGCTCGTGCCGGGTCACCGCCAGGGCCGCCAGCTGCTCGCTGCGCGCGCCGGCGCCGCCCTCGGGCATCATGGTCGACATGTCCCAGTGCAGGACGCCCTCCGCCTCGCCCAGGGCCGAGAGGCGGCGGAAACGGTCTTCGAGTTGCTGATAGGCGGTCATTCCTGCTCCTGCGTCTGTCTCGGATAGCGGCGCCGGTGGTAGAGCACGAAGATCACCACCAGGATCGCGGCCAGGGAAAACCAGGTGATGGCGTATTCCAGGTGGTTGTTCGGGATATCGAGGCCGGGCTGCCGCGGCTTGAGGTCGCCGCCCAGCAGGTCCACGGGCAGCGCCCCCGGGGGCGCGACGGCATAGACCTCGGTCACCGGCATCTCGAGGCCGGCGGCCCCGGCCATGGCCAGGGTATCGACGTAGTGCCAGACGTTCTTCGCCGGATCGTTGGCCGGCTTGAACCAGTCGCTGCCGCGCCAGCCGTCGCGCAGCAGGATCGCCTCGAAGCTTTGAGGGCGCTCGGGCAGGGCGGCTGAGCCCGACTCAGGCTTCGCCAGCGGTAGCCAGCCGAGCTCGACCAGGATCGTGCGCCCGTCGACCATGACGAAGGGCGCGTAGAGGTAGACGCCGGGCCGTTTGTTGAGGTTGCGCGGCGCCGAGCGCAGCAGCTTGCCGGGCAGGAAGCTGCCGGTCAGACGGACTCGTCGATATTGCAGGTCTTCGGGCGGAAAGACCGGCGGCAGCTCAAGGGCCGGCTCCGCGGCGCGCGCCCGCAGCTCGGCGATCAGCTCGGTCTTCCAGCTCAGGCGCTCGACCTGCCAGAAGCCGAGGCCGAGCAGGACGACCAGGGCCGCGCCCGCGACCAGGCTGCTGAGAAGCGTCGGCCGGAAGCCGCTGCCGCCGGGGCCGGGCATCAGTCCTCGTAGCTTTCCTTGCCGCCTTCGCTGGCCTTGAGGTCGAACTGATAGGCGATCATCACGCCCTTCATCGGCCGAAGCATGGCCAGGGCACCGCCCAGGATCACCAGGGTCCAGAGGATGGCGTGCAGCCAGAGCGGCGGCGAGAAGGCGCTTTCGACCCAGAGCGCCAGCGGCACCACGGCGGCGCCCAGGATGAAGATCATGAAGACCGCCGGGCCGTCGCCGCTGTCCGCCTTACCGAGGTCGAGGTTGCAGTGGCTGCAGCGCTCCGCGACCGTCAGGAAACCGGAAAATAAGGGCCCCTGGCCGCAGCGCGGGCACTTGCAGCGAAGGCCCGCGCTGAGAGGGGAGACCCTGGCGTAGTAGTCCGAACTCGACACTCCCGTCCCTAAACGCTGGCGAAGTAGACGAAGATGAAGAGGAACAACCAGACCACGTCGACGAAATGCCAGTACCAGGCGGCCGCCTCGAAGCCGAAGTGGTGGTCCGGCTTGAAGTGCCCGAGGTAGGCGCGGAAGAAGCAAACGATCAGGAACAGGGTGCCGATGATCACGTGGGCACCGTGGAACCCGGTCGCCATGAAGAAGGTCGAGGAATAGATCCCGCCCTGGCCCGGCTCGTTGCCCTCTTCCCAAGCGAAGGAGAAGCCGGCGTGGGAGTACTCGAAGGCCTGCAGGGCGGTGAAGGCAAGGCCCAGTAGGATGGTGAGCGCCAGCCCGATCAAGGTGCCGCGGCGGTCGCCCTCGCGCAGGGCGTGGTGCGCCCAGGTCACGGTGCAGCCCGAGAGCAGGAGTATCAGGGTATTGAGGAAGGGCAAGCCGAAGGGCTCGAAGACCTCGACCCCGAGCGGCGGCCACTGGTAGCCGGTCGCCGTCTTCGGGAAGAGCCATGCGTCGAAGTAGGCCCAGAACCAGGCGACGAAGAACATGACCTCGGAGGCGATGAACAGCGCCATGCCGTAGCGCAGGCCGAGCTGGACAATCGGCGTGTGGTGCCCCTGATGGGTGGCCTCCTTGATCACGTCGCGCCACCAAACAACCATCACGAAGGCGATGGCAAGCATGCCAATGGGCAGCAGCCAGGCTCCCATGTCGTGCATGAAAAGCACCATGCCGAGCGCGGCCAGGCCGCCAGCGATGGAGCCGACCAGCGGCCAGGGGCTGGGATCTACCAGGTGGTAGGGATGACTGTGGCCGTGGTGTTCTGCGTGAGCGTCGCTCATGCCGTTCCCCTTGGTGCAGAGCCGCGCCGTTCCATGCGGCGATTCAGTTGACCCGATCGGCGCCGGTAGCAGGTGCCGCGCTGGATAGCCGTTCGTCCTCGGACTCGCCTTCGTCGGGCAGGTCGTCCAAGGACCTCAGAAAGGTGTAGGACAAGGTGATGGTCCGGACGTCGGCCAGGTTGGGATCGTCCTCGATGGCCGGGTCGACGAAGAAGCTGACCCCCATCTCGATCTCTTCGCCCGGCTGCAGGGTCTGCTCCTCGAAGCAGAAGCACTGCACCTTGTTGAAGTAGGGACCCGCCTTCTGCGGCGTGACATTGAAGGTCGATACCCCTGTCGTGGCCCGCGCCGCCAGGTTGCGCGCCTTGTAGAAGGCCAGGCCGGACTCGCCGACCCTGAGCTCGACCGCGCGCTGCGCCGGTTGGAAGGCCCAGGGCAGATCCGGATGAGTATCGGAGTTGAAGCGGATGGTCAGGACCCGCTCGCCGATCTGCTCCGGCAGGGATTCGGCGACGCGGGTTGTGCCGCCGTAGCCGGTGACCTGGCAGAACAGGCGGTAGAGCGGCACTGAGGCGAAGGACAGGCCGACCATGCCCGCCACCAGGCCGACCAGTACCAAGGCCGTCCGGCCGTTACGCGACTCACTGCGTCTGGACTGCGGGGCCGCCATCAGGAGCCTCCCATCCGGACCAGCGAGACGACGTAGACCAGCACCACGAAGCCGGCCAGGACCGCCAGCAGTGCGAGATTCTTGCCGCGCTGGCGCTTGCGCTGTTCGCTGCCTTGCTCCGGGGTCCGGGTCATGACGCCAAGCCCTGCAAGCCCACGGTCCGGTCGACGACCAGGACCGCGAAGATCAGGAACAGATAGAGCACCGAGTAGCCGAACATCTGCCGGGCCCGGCGGTCGTCGTTGTGCTGCCAGACCCTGAGGGCGCTGACGATGAACAGCAGGCTGAGCGCCGTCGCGGTGATTCCGTAGACCAGGCCCGCAGTGCCCAGCAGCGCCGGCAACACCGCGACCGGCAGCAGCAGCAGGGTGTAGGTCAGCATCTGGCGGCAGGTCCGGTCGCGCCCGGCCACGACCGGCAACATCGGGATCCCGGCGCGCGCGTAGTCGCCGTTGCGGTAGAGCGCCAGGGCCCAGAAATGCGGCGGCGTCCAGAGGAAGATCAGCAGGAACAGGACCAGGGCCTCGATCCCGACGTCACCGGTAACCGCGGCCCAGCCGATCACCGGCGGAAAGGCCCCGGCCGCGCCGCCGATGACGATGTTCTGCGGCGTGCGGCGCTTCAGCCAGATGGTGTAGACGAAGACGTAGAAGCCGTTGGCCAGGGCCAGCAGGGCCGCCGCGGTCCAGTTGACCGCCAGGCCCATCATCATGACCGAGAGGATCGAGAGGGCGACCCCGAAACCGAGGGCGTCTTCCGGCGCCATTCGTCCTTGCGGCAAGGGCCGACCCGAGGTCCGGGCCATGACCGCGTCGATGTCGCGGTCGTACCACATGTTGATGGCGCCTGCGGCACCGGCGTTGATCGCAATGCAAAGCAACGCGACCGCGGCGATCACCGGATGGATCGCGCCCGGCGCGATCATGAGACCGGCCAGACCCGAGAAGACGACCAGCGACATCACCCGCGGCTTGAGGAGGGCGACGAAGTCGCTGACCTCGGCGCCGGAGGCCGCAAGGCGCGGCTCGGCTGTCAGGCTGCCCACTGCCGTCTGATCCGTCATCTCACCATCTCGCCCCTTCGGACCCGGGTCCTAGCTGACCCGGGGCAGCTCCTCGTAGGTGTGGAAGGGCGGCGGCGAAGGCAGGGTCCACTCCAAAGTCGTGGCGCCTTCGCCCCAGGGGTTCTCGGCCGCCTGGCGCCGGCTGAACCAGATCACGTAGATCACCATGACGATGAAGAACACCGACGAGAGGAAGGACAGGTAGGAGCCAATGGAAGAGACCCAGTTCCAGCCCGCGTAGGCATCCGGGTAGTCGATGTAGCGTCGCGGCATGCCCGCCGCGCCCAGGAAGTGCTGCGGGAAGAAGGTCAGGTTGACGCCGATGAAGGTGGTCCAGAAGTGCAGCTTGCCGGCCCACTCCGGGTACTGATGGCCGGTCATCTTGCCGAGCCAGTAGTAGATGCCCGCGAAGATGCCGAAGACCGCGCCCAGCGACAGCACGTAGTGGAAGTGCGCGACCACGTAGTAGGTGTCGTGGAAGGCGTTGTCGATGCCGCCGTTGGCCAGCACCACGCCGGTGACGCCGCCGATGGTGAACAGGAAGATGAAGCCGATCGCCCAGAGCATCGGCGTGTCGAAGCGGATCGAGCCGCCCCACATGGTCGCGATCCAGCTGAAGATCTTGATGCCGGTCGGCACCGCGATGACCATGGTCGCGAAGGTGAAGTAGGCCTTGGTGTCGACGTCCAGGCCGACCGTGTACATGTGGTGCGCCCAGACCACGAAGCCGAC
>JASJAL010000109.1 GCA_030067055.1 Kiloniellales bacterium
TCGGCCCGGATCAGCCGCTTGGCCGCGGCCAGCATCAGGGTCAGGGTCTGCTCCGCCACCGACTGCGCGTTGACGTCGCCGACCACGGTCAGCGGGACGCCGCGCGCCGTCAGCGCGGCCACGTCGATCGCGTCGTAGCCGACGCCGTGGCGCGAGACGATCTTCAGGCGCGGCGCGGTGGCCAGGATCTCCGCGGTCAGGGGCTGGGTCCGCAGCAACAGTGCGTCGGCGTCCGGCAAATGCCGCAGGTAGGCGGTGTCGCCGGTGTCCTCTACGTAATCGGAGGTGATGCCGGTCGCCCCCTCCAGCAGGGCCAAGCCGTCGGGGTGAACTCTGCCGGCGATCAAGATGTGCGGCATGTCAGTAGCCCGGCTTGGCACCGCTGTCCGTCGACGCAGTGCCTTCGCCCAGGCGTTCGCGCATCTGCGCCACCTGGGCGGAACAGGCGCCGGCCAGCATCCGGACGTCGTTGGACAGGGTCACCAAATCGTAGCCCCAGCCGATCGCCCGCTTCGCGTAGTCCGGGCTGCCGCAGTGCAGACCGGCGCGGATCCCCGCCGTCTTACAGGCCTGGGCGATCTTCTGGATGGCCTCGATCATCTCCGGCTCCTCGCGGTCGAAGCCGGGCGCCAGCCGGCCCTCGGTCAGCCCGAGGGTCAGATCGGCGGGCCCGACATAGACCGCGTCCAGGCCGGGGGTGGAGACGATCTCCTCGAGGTTCGCCATGGCCTCGGCGGTCTCGACCATGGCGAAGCAGAGGACCTCGTCGTTGGCCTCGCGCCCGTAGTTGGCCCCGGCGGAGAAGTTGGCCCGGGTCGGCCCGAAGGATCGCGTGCCCAATGGCGGATAGCGCATGTAGGAGACCAGTCGCGCCGCATCGGCGCGCGAGTTCACCATCGGGCAGATGATGCCGTAGGCGCCGGCGTCCAGCGCCTTCATGATCGCGCCCGGATCCAGCCAGGGCACCCGCACCAGGGGCGTGGTGCCGCGCGCGCCCAGGGCCTGCAGCATGCCCACGGCGGCCTGGTAGTCGACCACGCCGTGCTGAATGTCGACCGTCAGGCTGTCGTAGCCGGCCGCGGCCATGATCTCGGCGGAGAAGGGGCTGGCGATCGACAGCCAGCCGTTGACCACGGGACGGCCCTCGGCCCAGATGCGTTTAATGGCGTTCGGCGTCATGCGCTCCCCTCTTCGTTTGTGACTGCGGCCCCGGCGATCGATCAACCGATCTCGTCGACCCGGACCATGCGTTTTTCGGCAACCGACTTGTAGGCGGCTTCGGCCAGCAGAAGGGCCCTGCGGCCGTCCTCGAAGCCGACCTCAGGCGGCCGTCCTGCCTGCACCGCTTCGACGAAGGCGCCGATCTCGGCGTTGAAGCTCTCCTGGTAGCGCTCGATGAAGAAGAACAGATAGGGCGCCGAGGCTTCGACCGTCTCGGCGCCGAAGCGGCGCATCTCGTGCGGCTTGCGGTTGTTCGACTGGATCATGCCCTTGCGGCCCAAGAGCTCGACCCGCTGGTCGTAGCCGTAGACCGCGGTGCGCGAGCCGTTGATGTGGCACATCTTCCCGTCGGCGCAGCGCAGGATGATCATGGCCGTGTCGACCTCGTCCAGCTCGGCGCCCAGGTCCGGGTCGATCAGCGCGCCGGCGATAGCGAAGACCTCCTCCGGCTCGTCGTCCAGCATGAAGCGCGCCAGGTCGAAGTCGTGGATGGTCATGTCGCGCAGCAGGCCGCCGGCCGCTTCCAGATATGCCCTTGGCGGGACCTCCGGATCGCGCGAGGTGATGATCACCTGGTGCAGGTCGCCGATCTCGCCGGCCTGCACGGCCGCCCGCGCGGCGCGGTGGCCGGGATCGAAGCGGCGGTTGAAGCCGATCTGGATCGGCACGTCGGTGCCGGCGATCGCCGCGGCGCAGCGGTTGACCCGGTCGATGTTGATGTCGATCGGCTTCTCGCAAAGGATCGCCTTGCCGGCCTTGGCCGCGGCCTCGATCAGATCGGCGTGGGTGTCCGTGGCCGTGGCGATGAGCACGGCGTCAATGCCGTCGCTGGCCAGCAGGTCCTCCACCGAGTCCGCGGCGGCGACGTCCAGCTCCGCCGCGATCGCCTGGGCGGCGGGGCGGTGGATGTCGAAGACGGCGCTCAGACGCGCCTTCTCGTGGCGCGCGATGTTGCGGGCGTGCATGGCGCCGATGCGCCCGCAGCCCAGAACCGCTAGATTCAGCATTTCACCAAGCCCTCGCCCAAGATCCCGACCTCTGCCGTCCCCGCCTTCGTACCCCGGCCTGCAAAGATCATTGCAATTTTTGCGTGCTGTCAATTATCATTCTCCGGCCTTTCGGGGCCAAGAGAGTATCGGGCCAAAAAAGACATCACGAACGACAGGGCGACCGGGATGAGGACGGATACGATCAGACTGACCATGGCGCAAGCCGTGGTTCGCTACCTCTGCGCGCAAGAGACCGAGATCGACGGCCAGCGGGTGCCGCTCTTCGCCGGCGTCTTCGGCATCTTCGGCCATGGCAACGTCACCTGCCTGGCGGAGGCGCTGGAAGCCGTGCAGGACAGGCTGCCGACCTGGCGTGGCCAGAACGAACAGTCCATGACCCTGGCGGCGATCGCCTATGCCAAGGCCAAGAAGCGGCGCCAGTTGATGGTCGCCACCTCCTCGATCGGGCCGGGCGCAACCAACATGCTCACGGCAGCGGGGGTGGCCATGTCGAACCGCCTGCCGGTGCTGATCCTGTCAGGCGACGTCTTCGCCAACCGGCGGCCCGACCCGGTGCTGCAGCAGGTCGAGCACTTCGGCAACCCCACGGTATCGGTGAACGACGCCTTCAAGCCGGTCACCCGCTACTGGGACCGGATCACCCATCCCGAACAGATCATCTCCTCGCTGCCCCAGGCGGTCGCCGTGATGCTCGATCCGGCCGACTGCGGGCCGGCCTTCATCGGCCTATGCCAGGACACCCAGGAGATCGCCTTCGACTATCCCGCCGCCTTCTTCGAGACCCGGGTGCACAAGGTGCCGCGGCCGCGGCCGGACCGCGAGCGGGTGGTCGAGGCGGCCGAGATCCTGCGCGGCGCCGCGAAACCGCTGGTGATCGCCGGCGGCGGCGTGCGCTATTCCGGCGCCGAGGCGCGATTGAGCGAGTTCGCCGCCAAGCACGGCCTGCCGGTCGCCGAGACCATCGCCGGCAAGGGCAGCCTGGTCCACGACGACCCCGCTCACATCGGCCCGATGGGGGTAATCGGCTCCGCCTCGGCCAACGCCCTGGCCGAAGAGGCCGACGTGGTGCTGGCGATCGGCACCCGGCTGCAGGACTTCACGACCGGTTCCTGGAGCGCCTTCCGGCCCGACGCCCGCTTCGTCTCGATCAACGCGGCGCGCTTCGACGCGGTCAAGCACCGGGCCCTGCCGGTAGTCGGCGACGCGCTGGAGACCCTGGACGAGCTGGGCGCCGCGCTGGGCGACTGGACGACCGACGCCGGCTGGATGCAGAAGGGCCGCGACGAGTTCGCGGCCTGGAACGCCCTGCTCGACGACCACCAGGCGCCGACCAACGCGCCGACGCCGACCTACGCCCAGGTGGTCGGCGCGGTGAATCGCAAGGCTGGCGAGCGCGACCTGATGGTGGCCGCGGCCGGCGGCCTGCCGGGCGAGGTCAGCAAGGGCTGGAAGGTCAAGTCTCCGGGCACCTTCGACTGCGAGTTCGGCTTCTCCTGCATGGGCTACGAGATCGCCGGCGGCTGGGGTGCGGCCATGGCCGACGACAGCCGTGACACCATCGTCCTGACCGGCGACGGTTCCTACCTGATGATGAACTCGGACATCTACTCCACGGTCCTGACCGGCCACAAGATGATCGTCGTGGTCTGCGACAACGGCGGCTTCGCGGTCATCAACCGGCTGCAGAACTTCAAGGGCGGCGCCTCCTTCAACAACCTGATCAAGGACAGCCGGGTCAAGGAGCCCTTCGCAGTGGACTTCGCCAAACACGCCGAATCCATGGGCGCCCTGGCGCGCAAGGTGGAGAGCATCGCGGACCTGGAGCAAGCGCTCGACTGGGCCAAGGGCAATGACCGCACCACGGTCATCTCGATCGTCACCGACGGCTTCGACTGGACGCCCGGCGACGCCTGGTGGGACGTCGGCGTACCCGAGACCAGCGAGCGCAAGGAAGTACAACAGGCGCGTGCCGACCACGTAGCCGGCCGCGGCAAGCAGCGGGTGGGCGTCTGAGCATGCAGGCGCGGCTCGCCATCGCCCCCATCGCCTGGTCCAACGACGACCTGCCCGAACTGGGCGGGGACACGCCGCTGGAGACCTGCCTCGAAGAGAGCCGGGCGGCCGGTTTCGCGGGCGTGGAAACCGGCGGCAAGTTCCCCAAGACCAGCGCCGAACTGGGCCCGATCCTGAAGGACCACGGCCTGAAGCTGGCCTCAGGCTGGTACTCGGGCACGGCGCTGGACCAGGACCTGGCCGCGGAAAAAGACCAGGCCTGGGCGCAGCTCGAACTGTTCCGCGACCTGGGCGCGCCCTGCATCGTCTACGGCGAGACCGCCGGCACTATCCAGAACCGGCGCGACGTGCCCTTGAGCCGCCGCAGGCGCTTGTCGGACGACGAGATCGCCGACTACGGCCGCCGGCTGACGGCCTTCGCCGAGTTCTGCGCCGAGCAGGGCGTGCCGCTGGCCTTTCACCACCACATGGGCACGGCGATCGAGACGGAGCCCGAGGTCGACCTGCTGATGGCCAATACCGGTGAGGCCGTCCATTTGCTGTTCGACAGCGGTCATCTGCGCTTCGCCGGCGGCGACGGGCTGGCGTTGATCGAAAAGCACGGCGACCGGATCCTGCACGTCCACATGAAGGATATCCGCGGCAAGGTACTGGACGGCCTGGACTGGGAGTCCGACAGCTTCCTCGACGCCGTGCTGCACGGGGTATTCACCGTACCCGGCGACGGCGACATCGACTTCGGCGCTGTCGTACAGCGCCTGGCGGACGCGGGCTACGAAGGCTGGTTCGTGGTCGAGGCCGAGCAGGACCCTGTCCAGGCGCCGCCCTTCGAGTACGCCCAGATCGGCCATCGCGCCCTGACGGCGGCGCTCGGGGCGGCCGGCTACCAGATCGTGGAGTAGGCCATGAGTGGTTTCGACGGAAAGATCGCGGTGGTCACGGGTGGCACCCAGGGGCTGGGCGCCGCCATCGCAAAGCTGCTGGCGGAGCGCGGCGCGGCCGGCCTGGTCACCTGCGGGCGCAACGCCGAGAAGGGCAGCACCGTCGCGGAGTCAATTATGGCGGAGACTGGCTGCGACGTGCGCTTCGTACGCGCCGACCTGGCCCGGGTCGAGGACTGCCGCGAGGTGATCGGCGCCGCCGACGCAGCCTTCGGCCGGCTGGACGCCCTGGTCAACGCGGCGGCCATCACCGACCGGGGCACGATCCTCGACACCTCGCCCGAGCTCTTCGACCAGATGTTCGCCATCAACGTCCGGGCGCCCTTCTTCCTGATGCAAGAGGCCGCCAAGCTGATGCGCCGCGAAAAGACCGAAGGGGCGATGGTCAACATCGCCTCGATGTCGTCCAAGGCAGGTCAGCCCTTCATCGCCGCCTACTGCGCCTCGAAAGGCGCCTTGGCGACCCTGACCCGCAACACCGCCTACGCCCTGATGCGCGACCGGATCCGGGTCAATGGCTTGAACATCGGCTGGATGGCCTCGGAGGGCGAGGACCGCATCCAGCGCCAATTCCACGGCGCGGCCGACGACTGGCTGGAGAAGGCCGCCGCCTCACAGGCCTTCGGTCGCCTGATCGACCCGAACGAGGTGGCCAGGGCGGTGGCTTTCCTGGTCAGCGAAGAGTCCGGGCTGATGACCGGTTCCATGGTCGATTACGATCAGTCGATCTGGGGCGCCTACGAAACGCCACCCCAGCCCCAGGCGCCACTCTAAGGGCCGGCGGGGTTTGGTGCAGAAGCGGGAAACGTGCAAGAATTCCTGGTGATGCAGACCAAGCGAGCGCCGTCTTGAAGACGTGACCGACCCGCGCGGCAAACAAGCGCGGGCGATGTAGAGGGAGGACGAACGGGAATGCCCGTTCTTGAACTGCGCAGCATTTCCAAGCACTTCGGGGCCATCCAGGCGCTGACCGAGGTGGATCTGACCATCGACAGCGGCGAGGTCGTCGGCCTGATGGGCGACAACGGTGCCGGCAAGTCGACCCTGGTCAAGGTGATCGCCGGCAACTTCCCGCCGTCTTCGGGCGAGATGCGGCTGGACGGCGACGAGGTGCGCTTCAGCAAGCCCGTGGAGGCGCGCCAGAAGGGCATCGAGGTCGTCTACCAGGACCTGGCGCTTTGCGATAACCTGACCGCGGCGGCCAACGTCTTTCTCGGACGCGAAGAGAAGCGCGGCTTCGGCCCCTTCCGCTACCTGGACCACGCCGCCATGTTCAGGCGCGCCGGCGAGCTCTTCAAGGAGCTGAAGTCCGAGACCCGTCCGCGCGATCAGGTCAGGCAGATGTCCGGCGGCCAGCGCCAGGCGGTGGCCATCGCCCGGACCCGGCTGAGCGATCCGAAGCTGGTGCTGATGGACGAGCCGACCGCGGCGATCTCCGTCCGCCAGGTGGCGGAGGTCCTGGACCTGATCCGCCGCCTGAAGGAGACCAATCACGCGGTGGTGCTGATCAGCCACCGCATGCCCGACGTCTTCGCCGTCTGCGACCGGGTCGCGGTCCTGCGCCGCGGCCGCAAGGTCTCCGACAAGGCGATCGGCCAGACCTCGCCCGAAGAGGTCACGGGGCTCATAACGGGGGCGATCGAAGCGGCATGACGACGCTCAACCAGGACTCCCCCTCCCACGCCGAGATCGGCCAGGAGATCACCTCCAAGAAGGAGATGACCGGCCTGCAGATGGTCTTCCGCACCCAGCCCTTCTGGGTCTTCATTGCCATTCTGGCGATCGGACTGGTGATGTCCTTGGTCTCGGACGTGTTCATGACCGAGCGGAACTTCTTCAACGTCACCCGCAACTTCGCCTTCTTCGGCATCATGGCGCTGGGCATGACCGCCGTGATCGTCACGGCGGGCATCGACCTTTCCGTCGGTTCGCTGATGGGCCTGACGGGCATCGTGGCGGGCCTGGTTATGCAGGCCGGCTACGGCATCGGCCTGGGCTTTCTCGCCTGCATGGGCACCGCGGCACTGGTCGGCCTGATCAACGGCGTCCTGATCGCCTACCTCAGGCTGGCGCCCTTCGTCGTGACCCTGGGCATGCTGGCGATCGCCCGGTCGGTCGCCATGGTGATCTCCAACAACAAGATGATCTACCAGTTCGGCCCGGACCAGGAGATCTTCGAGTGGATCGGCGGCGAGAGCGTCATCGGTGTGCCGAACCCGGTCTGGGTCCTGATCATCCTGACCGTCGTGTTCTTCCTGGCCTTTCGCTACTCGACCTGGGGACGCTGGGTCTTCGCGGTCGGCGGCAACGCGGAAGCCGCGAAGCTGTCGGGCATCCCGGTGGAGCGGGTGCTGGTTTCCGTCTACATGACCTGCTCCATGACGGCCGGCCTGGCCGCCTTCCTGATGGTCGGCTGGTTCGGCTCCGTCACCAATGCCCTGGGATTGACCTACGAGCTCAACGTCATCGCCGCCTCGGTCATCGGCGGCGCCAATCTGATGGGCGGCATCGGCTACGCCATCGGCGCGCCGATTGGCGCCGCCTTGATGGAGCTGATCCGCAATTCCCTGCTGCTCGCCGGGATCGACGCGCTCTGGCAGAACTTCTTCGTCGGCCTGTTCATCATTCTGGCGGTGCTGCTGGGACGCTTCCAAAACCGAAACGACTCGTGACGAACCTTTCACCAACGACAAGCAAGACACCTGACAAAGGGAGGACCAAAGTGAAAAAACTGCTACTCGCCACCTGCCTTGCCGCCTTCGCCGTTCCCGGCGCCGCGGTTGCGGCCGACAAGCTCAAGCTCGCGCTCGTGCCCAAGGCCATGAACAATCCCTTCTTCGATCTGGCCCGCGACGGCTGCTACAAGGCCCAGGACGAGCTCGCCGACGTCGAGTGCGTCTACATCGGCCCGGGCGAGCACACCGAGCTGGAGCAGATCCAGATCGTCCAGGATCTGATCAGCCAGAAGGTCGACGGGATCGCGGTCGCGCCATCGAACGCGCCGGCCATGGGCAAAGCCCTAAAGGCGGCGGTCGCCGCCGGCATCCCGGTCATGACCTGGGATTCCGACGTGCTGCCCGAGGATGCCAAGGTCCGCGCCACCTATGTCGGCACCAAGAACTACGACATCGGCGTCAACCTGGCGAAGATCGCCCAGAAGCTTCAGCCCAACGGCGGCAGCGTCTGCCTGCAGACCGGCGGCGCCGCGGCGGCCAATCACAACGAGCGACTGCAGGGCATCCGGGACACGCTGTCGGGCGCCAGCGGCACCACGCCTCCGGGCAACGCCCTCAAGGGCGAGAACGGCTGGACCGAGGTCGCCGGCTGTCCGCTGATCACCGACGACGACGGCAACAAGGCGGTGCAGGGGATGACCGACATCCTCACCAAGGAGCCGAACCTGACGGCCTTCATCTCCACCGGCGCCTTCACGCAGTGGTATGACAACGCCTATCGCCAGGCGGTCGCGCCTCACAAGAAGCGCCTGGAAGACGGCTCGCTCTCCATCATCGTGGCGGACACCCTTCCGATGCAGATGGAGCAGCTGAAGGATGGCCTGTCCAACGGGCAAGTCGGCCAGCGGCCCTTCGAGATGGGCTACAAGGCGATGTTCATCATGAAGGATCTGGTGGCCGGGAAGTCGGTCGA